>CAJWMI010000015.1 GCA_913043185.1 uncultured Fidelibacterota bacterium
CTCGAACTCACGGCCAATGGCTTAAAAGGCCACTGCTCTACCAACTGAGCTACCGAGTCAGCAAAATAACTACGTTATTAGGTTTTTAAATTACAAATGATTAAATGATTGCTAAAGTCATTAATAGACTATTAATACAATTATGTATTCAATTTATTTAAATAATAATTATCAAAAGTAGAAAGGAGACTTTCTCTGGCTGAATAAGGTCCTGGACTATATTTTCTTGATTGGATTCCTAATTGTGACAATTTAGATATATTCCAATCTTGTTTATTTGTTTTATCCCAAAATTCAATAGCATCTCTTTTATTATGTTGATCATTATTCTTTTGCAAGAATAGCCATGAACAAGTGATTTTACATTGGTTGGTAGATATTGGTAAAACCCTATGATACATTACATAATCAGGATGCAGACTAATAAGCATATTAGGAAATAAAGAATAATAATACACGCGATTAAGATTTATTTTTTTTACTGCAGGTATTGGATTAGAAGACAAATCTCCACTTTTAGTTATGCTATTCATATTTTCATTAAGAGTCATGAATCCTCCTAGAAATGGTCCCTTGTAAAGATCATTCTCGCCACTGGTAAAATGATGAATTTTTGCCAGATCCGGATGAATAGTAGGGCAATGGTAACATTCATTATAATTTTGCATCACTAATTTCCAATTAGCTTTAACCAAATAATCTTTTTTTTCTATTGTTTCAAGTTCAGAAAGTTGCCACTCATTAAATTTATTTTTTATTGGCTCATAGAAAGTATCAAATTCTTCCGCTTTATCTGATAGACAGATAAAAATAAAGCCCTCCCACTCTTTTATTAATACTGTATGTAATGGGTAGTCTTTTTTTTCAAACTTGTCCACATTATCCATATTTGGAGCTCCTACTAATTTCCCTTCTAAGTTATATGTCCACCCATGATATTTACATTGTATAGTATTAGAGAAACTTCCTTTTTCTTCAATACAAATTCTAGTACCCCGATGTCTACAAACATTAAAAAATCCATTTAAAACATTTTTATCGTTACGGACTATAATTATACTTTCACTACCGAGATCGAACTTTATAAACTTTCCTTTTTTACGTACTTCATTAGAGCGGCCAATGCATAGCCAATTTTTATAAAAAATATTTTCTAACTCTAAATCAA
This sequence comes from uncultured Fidelibacterota bacterium, assembly GCA_913043185.1. The sequence goes on from CAJWMI010000015.1 coordinate 1,169, forward strand.
ATATATCTTCATCTATATAATATTTTCTATCAAGTGTTTTTGCACCTTTAATTAATGTTGTAGCAGTCTTATGATATTTATCTACCATCTCTTTAATATTGTTTTTGCTGCATTATATCCATTCGCGCCATGTAATCCACCACCAGGATGAGTTCCTCCACCACAAATGTATAGATTTTTTATCGGTGTACTGTATTGTGATGAGCTGATGGTTGGTCGCATAAACATAAATTGATCAAGTGTCATCTCACCATGATTTAAATTACCTTCTTTTAAACCAAATTCATTTTCTATATCTTGAGGAGATAAAATTGAAGATGATTCAATTAAAGATGAAAAATTTGGGATAACACTTTCTATTGTTTGAACTGTATTTTTTTCTAATATAGACTTGGATTGATCATTCCAGATTTGATTACAAAGATTGTAAGGTGCATATTGGACTGTAGCAGAGAGAATATGTTTATTATCTGAAGTCAAGTCTTGGTTTAAAATACTTGGGATGTTGAACTCCACATAAGGGGACTTTGATATCTTTCCATATTTAACTGAATCTGAAGCGCGTTCTAATGATTCTATTGTAGGGCATATAGAGAAATTTGTTTCCATTTGATTAGGATTTAATCCTTCAATCTTAGGAAGACTTTTAAGAATAAAAAATATTCTGGCAGTACTACCTCGATATTTAATGTTATGTAGCTGAGTTAGAAAGTCGGGATCAAGATTTGATGTTCCTACAAGGTTAATAAAGGTGTTATTTGGATCAAGTCCTGACACTACTGTACTAGTTTTGATGATTTCACCATTATCAAGTATAATACCATCACAACTATTCTGATTTACTTCTATAGATTTTACTTTAGAATTGGTACGAATTTCTACATTATACGATTCTGCAATATTTTTCAAAGTATTTGCTAGTTCTACTGTACCTCCTTTTATAAAAAGTGAATTATGAAATCCGCCGTCTGAGTAAAGGTTTTGATGCAGTAAGTTATACCCAGTTCCAGCAGCATAAGGCCCAAGCGATAGGTGATGCACTCCAGCAGTAGAGATTGCACTACGCAATAATTCATTTTCAAACCACTCATCCATGAGTTCAGGCATCATCATAGGTACAACTCTTAAAAGATCTACAATTCCACGAGAACCTTGTTTTAATAATGGGAACAACATCGGTGTTAGTGAAAAAATATCTGACATTTCTAACTTCGGAATTTTAGGGGGGGTAATCGTATATAATTTTTCTAATAATTTAGATAATCTGTTTATATAGTCAACAAATTCTACCCATTTTACTGAATCTTTATTTGAAAGATTTGCAATAGACGCTGCTGTCTTTAATGGGTCACGATTGAAAATAATATGCTTTCCTTCTTTGTCTAATGCTATTCTTACTATATCGGGCTTAATAATTTTTAGACCATGTTTTTCAAGCCTTAAAGTTTTCATTACTCTTGGGTCAAGCCATTTTATAGAATCATGAATCGCATTAAATTTGTATCCATTTTTAAGTTCAATAGTTGAGCACAGACCACCAATTTGCTGACGTGCTTCTAATACCAAGACTTTTTTTCTTTTTTTGCCTAGCATTGCTGCGACAACTAAACTATTAATCCCGCTCCCAATTATTATTGAGTCATATTTTGACATCACAATATTCCTAGGATTTTTTTAGCGGCCATTTCACCAGGAGATCCTGTTATGCCTCCTCCAGGATGGGTTCCAGAGCCACATTGGTAATAGTTTCTTATTGGTGTTGTATAGTCTGCCCATCGAACTGCAGGTCTTAACGAGAATAGTTGTTGTATCGTCAATTCTCCATGAAAAATATTACCTTCAGTGAGACCAAAAGTGGATTCTAGATCCGCTGGTGTTAGTACCTGTCTATGAAGTATAATGTCTTTAATATTTGGTGCATAGTTGGCGAGAGTGTCTACTACGGTATCTCCAAAGGCCTCTCTTTTTTCATCATTCCATCCACCGCGAATATTATAAGGCGCATATTGTACAAAGCATGACATGACATGCTTCCCAGGTGGAGCCATTTCAGGATCTAGTACAGAAGGAAGTATAACATCCATAAATGGCTTTTTTGAGAAGTTGCCATATTTAGCATCATCATAGGCATTTTCTAAATGATCATAACTTGGGCTGATTGATATGGCTCCACGTAGATGGTGTCCATCACCGGGCAAGCATGTAAAATCAGGAAGACCATCTAGTGCTAGGTTTACTTTACCAGATGATCCGCGGATACGAAAGTTATTAATATCTTTGACAAATTCACTAGGAAGCTCATTTTCATTGATTAGGTTTAGGAATGATTGTTTTGGATCTAAACCTGATATTACAATGTCAGAGAGATATTCGTCTCCGTTTTCTAAAGCTACACCAACTGCTTTATTGTTTTTTATGATCACATTCATAACCGATGCTTCAGTTTTAATATCTGCACCAAAATATTCTGCGGATCTAGCGATGGCCATACTAACTTCACCAGTTCCTCCTCTTTGAAAACCCCATGCGCGAAATGCACCATCAATATCACCCATGTAATGATGCAGCATAACATATGCAGATCCAGGTGATCGAGGTCCCATAAAGGTTCCAATTATTCCGCTTGCAGACATGGTTGCTTTCAGGGGTTCAAATTCAAACCATTCATCTAAAAAGTCTGCTGAACTCATCGTCATAAGTTTTGTTAAATATTCAAACTGTTGTGTTGTTAGAGTCTTAATATGATCTAATAATTTTTTTGAATTAAAAAGATCTGATAGAGAAGGTTTAATTGCGTTTGGTGCTATAGTTTCTAGTATTGGTCTGACTGCCATACCAATTTGACCCATTAGAGGTCCAAACCGCGTATAAGCTTCAGCATCTCTTAAAGAATGCCTGGCAATCTCTCTATAGGTTTGATCGCTATCAGCGGTCCGAAGTAAATAATCATTTTCTAATGGTGTAAATGTACTTTCTAGAGGAAGAATCTCTAATCCAAATTTGGGAAGCATAAGTTCTCGAATTACATTTGCTTTCATTAAGCTTACAACGTAAGAACAAACCGAAAACTTAAAACCTGGAAAAACTTCTTCAGTTACTGCCGCTCCACCAAGGATATGTCTTCTTTCTAATACCAAAACCTTTTTTCCAGCTCGTCCTAGATATGCTGCAGCGGTCAAACCGTTATGACCACCTCCAATTACTATTGCATCATAATTTTTCAAGCTGGGCATGATCGTTTTCTTTCAGGGTTAAAAAAAGGTGTATTAACTATTCGAGCCGTAGTTGTTTTTTTGAAGTGCTCGATTTTTATTTCAAAGTCTAACATTGTCCCTTTTTTAGAGTATTCACTTTTTACATGAGCTAGCGCTATATATCTTTTCAAGATAGGTGACCATGTACCACTTGTTGCATAACCTATTTGTTCTGAGTTAAAATATAAAGGAGTGCTGGTGCGCCATGCTGTAGAGGGTAGCACTGGCGCAAGACCAACATTGCGATAATGGTTTTCAAGATCAGACCACTCAATTTCAATACCAACGAATTCCCATTCAGGCCCACGATCTAATTCTTTTTTAAGAGCATTTCTACCAATGAAATTATTTTTTTTCATTTTTACTGCCCACCCAAGCCCTAATTCAAATGGTGAAGACTTACGAGATTCGATTATAGCATGTCTAGATGAAATATAGTCTACATCAAGTAGGATTAATCCTGCTTCTATTCTTGAAATATCCAAAGCATGTAAACCTGTAGGTGTTATTCCAAAAGCGTTCCCTTTTTCTAACAACAAATCCCAAATTGACAAAGCATTCTCTGGTTTCATCCATATTTCATATCCAAGATCTCCAGTATATCCAGTTCGGGAGATAGATACAGGCATTCCATTGAAGTTTGTATTCATCAACGAAAAGAACTTTAAATCATTAAGTGAAATTTCTGAGATAGAATTTAGGATCTTCCGTGAATTTGGACCTTGAATCGCTAGGGCAGCTGTCGATTCTGAATCATCTATTATTTTAACTTTCATGCCTGTCGCTACATGATTGATCCAATCAAGATTAGGTTCTGCACTAGTAATCCTATACCTATTTTCTGATAGTCTCTGAACGGTTCCATCATCTATGACTTTTCCGTTTTCATCGCACCAGGGGGTATACATTACCTGACCAACCTTGCATATTTTTATATTTCTCGTAACTAATCTATCTAAAAGATTTAAAGCGTCTGGACCTTCAACTAAATATTTTTTCAGAGGAGAAATATCTAGTAGCGCAGCTTTTGTTCGGATCGCAAAATATTCGTTCTCATGTGTCAGCTCATAATTTGTAGCTGATAAATATCCAGACCATCTGCGCCATTCTTGAGACTCATTCAATTTTGATGTACGCTCAAAAAATGGTGAAAGTTTTAACTGTGTATTAGCTTTGAACTGATTGTAGTAATTCATTGACTTAATCTCAGAAATGGGCGAGTTAAGCAGGTTGGTCCACCTGCTCCTTTTATGGAAATCTCAGTACCATCATAGGTATATACTTCTACATTATTTTTTTCAAGTAATTGTTTTGTTTTCGAATTACCACTTATCATGATCACTTTGCGTGGCGCTACTGCCAGCACATTACAGCCCATTGATTCATATTCTTCGTCTGGGACATCTATTAGTTCTATATTTTGATCTAGAAGATATTTTCTAAATGATACCGGAAGCAACCTGGAATAGACTAGATATAGATTATGATCAATTGGGCTAAGATTACTCATTAAGTGTAAACAGTCTTGAGGACCGTTCCAATGCGGGATTGGTACATTTATTACCGTTTCTACCTGATCAGACAATAAATATCTTAATTGTTCTATACCTTCTCTATTTGTTCGATAACCTTCTCCAACTGCGATTGTTTTGTTATCAATCCATACTACATCACCACCTTCAAGAATACCAGGAGTTTTTATTTTTCCGAGTATTGGTATTTGGATTGAATTAAAAAATTTTTCTATAGCATCTAACTCAGGTAATCTAGACTTTTTACCCATGTTGCATATTATTACTCCATTGTTTGAAATAACACATGGATCGTGAGTATATATTGAATCGAGTGAAGTTGATTTATCTTCTGGTAAATAATGTAGTTCAATATCAAATGATTTCAACAGACTAACAAAATTCTCATAATCAAGAATTGCTTTATTGAAATTTGGTGCTTCAAAATAATTAAGCTTAAGGTATTGCTCATTAATTGTCTTTTGATTGATAAAAGCACTTTTTGGATGTTTTAAAAGAATTTTTTTTATTGGATCAACCATTAAAGTGGTTTTCTTATTTTATAGTTTGTAAATATCTATTTTTTGATTCTTTAATAAACTGCAAAAGTTCTATTCTTTTTTGAATAATTTCAAATATTAGTGCCCTTTTTTCATAAAAAATGGACAAGAACTTAACATGCTGTTTGTATTTCTTTATGTTTTTACTATAATACAAGGCAAAGTCACCAGATGGAATTAAGCTAGATATAAATAGGAATGTAAGAAAAAGATTTTGCGTTAGTTTCCAGAATAATGTTATTGAGGCTGCGTAATAAAATACAAAAAAGATGAAACCATAAATTAGCTTCCAGCTTGCTTCTTCAGATTGATCTTTATTGGTTATCTTTACTAATACTCGCGGAAGTATGTAAGGGACATAATTTGTAATAATTCCCCAAACAAATAACGGAGAACCAATAATTAAAAATAAGATTGTTTTGGTCTTTCCCCATTTTCGTTTTTCTTGTCTAACAGGGTCTAAAAATTCATCTCTGATATCTAATTTTTTTAATAGTTTTATATAGTTGTTTAGTTTATTCCGAAATTGAATAATTAAATCAGGTTCCTTATCCTTATGCCATTGAACAGCATCGGTTAATATTTTTGTAGTAATAAAGTCGTCATTCTTATTATCAATTTCCATCCCAAGTTCTACCATTAGTTCCATTTTGTATATTAGTTCTAAGCCTTGTACAATATCTTCAATCTCATCAGTTTGAATATAATTTGTTAGATTGTTTAATGATTTTTTAATGATTGAAGTGACTTTATTTACTGTCTCCACTTCATTTATATTATACTCTTTCTCAAAATCACAGAGTTTTATTGGATTGCCAAAACGGATATTAATATTGCTTCGAAACCGTACTTGATCTGAGTAACTCAATCCAATAGGAATGATTAAAATATTTAAATCAAAATTGTTTTTTGATTCTGCTTCTAAACCAATTCTTGCTGCCCCAGTTTTTATTTTTTCTAATACGCGTTTTCCGATAGATACACCTTCTGGAAAAATCAAAAATGAACCACTATTTTCAAGTATTTCATATCCCTTGTTAAAGCTATTTACATTTCCACTCATGTTTTTTTCATCATCAATTTTTCTATACACTGGTACAAGATTGAGCTTAGTTAGAATACGTTTTTTTAATCGGGAATTAAATAAGGTGCTTTTTGCAAAAAAATATAGTTTCCTGGGGCAATATGATCCTATAATCAGAGGATCCATAAAAAAATTTGGATGGTTTGCAACAAAGATTATTGGCCCTGTAACAGGGACTATATGCTTATTTTGTATTGAGATTTGATTGAAAAATAGCTTAATAGCTAATACAGAAACCTTATGGATCAGAGAATAAATCAAAAGAGATTAGTTTAATGAAACCATGGTAGAGTATCTAAATCAACATTCCCACCAGTAAGAATTAGACCAACTTTTTTGTTATAAAATTGATCATTATTAATCAATAATGCTGCTAATACTATTGAACACGAGGGCTCTATAACAATTTTTAACCTTTGCCAAATTATGCGCATAGATTGAATTATCATTTCTTCCGAGACCAGTATAATACCATCAACATATTTTTGTATAATTGGAAAAGTGATTGTTCCGACTTGCGCTCGCAAACCATCTGCAATAGTATTGGTTGTTCTATTAGGCACGATTTTTTTGCTTTTTATTGAGCGATAGGTATCATCCGCATTCTTTGGCTCAGCCCCGTATACTTTTATTTTAGGGTTAATACTTTTTGCTGCTAATAAAGTTCCAGCAAGTAACCCGCCTCCGCTTACTGGGGATATGATAACATCAAGATCGGGAATTGATTCCAGAAGTTCTTTGCATGCTGTCCCCTGACCAGCTATAATTCTTTCATCATTATAAGGGTGAACAATTGTAGAACCAGTTTTTTGTACCATTTTTTTTAAAACGTTCTCCCTGGCTTTAATATTCGGTTCACAGAATATAATTTCTCCTCCATATCTTTGCACATTATCTACTTTGACCTTGGGAGTATTATCTGGCATTATTACTTTAACACTTGCGCCTAGTCTATTCGCAGTTGAAGAAACGGCTGCGCCATGATTGCCTGAAGATGTTGTAATGACACCGTTTGTTAATTGTGTTTTTGAAAGCTGTAGAATCGTGTTTGTTGCGCCTCTTATTTTAAATGATCCGGTTTTTTGAAAGTTATCACATTTAAAAAATAAATTGGCGCTAGTCTCCGTGTTAATATTTTCACATGTAAATATTGGTGTATTATGAATATAATTTGAAATTCTATGATGGGCAGATTCAATATGTTTAAAGTTTACCATAACAAGAAGTTAATATTAAATAATCAGGTATATTTTATACTTCAAAGATTGTTTAAAAAATATCTAAAATGAAAGAAGTAGCTATGAATAGAAATAAATCTATGCACATGAGCAGTGCTGAATTTAGAAAATATGGGTACGAAGTAATTGATTGGATTGCAGATTATTATGAAAATGTTGAACAATATCCAGTTAAATCAAATGTTAAACCGGGAGATATTAGATCAAGTCTTGAAGAAAATCCTCCTATATCAGGTGTATCGATGGAGAATATATTAGAAGATATTGATAAATTAATAATGCCGGGTATAACCCACTGGCAGTCTCCTAAATTTTTTGGATATTTTCCTACGAATACCAGTGGACCTTCAATTCTTGCTGACCTTATCTCAAGTGGTTTAGGTGTTAATGGTATGCTGTGGGAGACAAGTCCAGCCTGTACAGAGCTAGAAACTCATGTACTTGATTGGCTAGCGGATATGCTTAGTCTCCCAAATCACTTTAAGTCAAAAAATGATGGCGGGGGAGTCATACAAGATACTGCATCTAGCGCATCACTATGTGCCATGATTGCAGCCCGAGAGAAAAAGAACAAAGGAAATTCAAATTTATTTGGATCAAGAGAATGCCTTGTGGCATATACTTCTTCACAAGCTCATTCTTCCATTGAAAAAGCAGCTATGATTGCAGGTATTGGATCAAAAAACATAAGGCATGTAGATGTAAATAATGATTTTTCTATGAATATTTCTAGCTTAAAAAAGCAAATTATTAAAGATATTGGGGAGGGCTATATCCCATTTTTTGTTTGTGCTACAATTGGTACAACATCTAGCAATGCAATTGACTCGGTGAATGATATAGGTAAGATTTGTGCACAATATAAATTATGGATGCATGTTGATGCGGCCATGGCTGGTACCGCTGCTTTATGTCCCGAATATCAATACATGCAAGAAGGGCTGGAATATGCTGACAGTTATTTATTTAACCCTCATAAATGGATGCTAACAAACTTTGATTGTTCATGTTTATTTATAAAAAATAGAGATCATTTAGTTAATGCTTTAAGTATTATGCCTGAGTACCTTAAAACAGAATCCTCTAAAACGGCTAAAGTCATTGACTATCGTGACTGGCAAATACCTCTTGGGCGGAGGTTTAGATCTCTAAAATTATGGGCTGTAATTCGATATTATGGAATTGATGGGTTACAGAATTATGTTCGAAACCATATTGAATTAACTCAGGAGTTTTTATCTTGGATAAAAAATGATAAAGGATTTGAGGTAATAGCACCAACCCCGCTTAATCTAGTATGCTTTAGAGCAAGAGGAAGTGATAGGCTAAATGAAGAATTACTAAAGTATATAAATAATGCCGGAGAAATATTTATCACACATACAAAACTTAATAATTTATTCACTCTTCGTTTTTGTATTGGACAAGCCGATACTAACATTGACCATATTAAACTGGCTTGGAAATTGATTAAAGATGGATTAGAAATGTTAAAGAAATAGGATAAAATATTATTCTTTTATGCTACCTTCAACACATACAGTCTTAAAGCCGCCTCTGATATTATAGATAGTAGTAATCTGTATTTTTTTTGTTTTTAGGATTGAACTGAGGTCATCATAAATACGTTTTGTAACAGCTTCTTGATAAATACCAACGTTTCGAAAACTGGTGAAATAATATTTTAACGATTTTAGTTCAATGCATTTCCCACCAGTGGGAAAATATTCAATTTTTACTCTTGCTATATCTGGGAGGCCGCTAAATGGACATACAGCACTAAACTCATTTGTTTCTGTTTTGATATATTGATTTGGAGAGTCAAAATCAAAAATTTCCAGATAATTTGGATCTATCTTTGATGTATCTTCAAAGTCAAAATTTTTCCCTTCAGCTTTTGCCATGATATTCCCCTTTATATTTACAGCCAGTTGAGTCTGTTTCTTTTATTTCTATTTCACATATATTTCGTATTGATGATTCGATTTTATTCCAAATCCAGATACAAATATTTTCACTAGTTGGATTGGAAAGTCCTTCTATGTCATTTAAATATGAATGATCTAGTATTTTCTTAATGGGGTTAAACGCATCTTCAATTTCTTGGAAATCTGTTACAAAGCCACTTTGTTCATCTATTTGTCCTTCAACACTAATAATTATTTTAAATGAATGACCATGTAATCGATGACAAGGGTGATTTTCAGGCACATTAGGTAATGACCTGGCGGATTCAATATTAAATTTTTTATAAACTATCATATTATAATTTAAGGAAACCCTAACAGTTTATGTGTTTGTAAACTAAGTTTCCAATGCGGATTCTTTTTAATAAACTCTTTTGACATTTTTTCATTTTTATCATAATGAGTCCCATCCATTGGCTGGATAAAAAAATGATTAAAATTGAATTTTTCAAATTGTTGTGGACTAAAATTTGATTGAGGGTAAACAAATTTTAATTCATCCCCAGTTTTTAAAACTAAATCAGTGTTGTTTTTTGGGCTGACACAGATCCAATCAATTTTATTAGGTGGTATGCATGTCCCGTTAGTTTCAATAGCAATTTCAAATCCATTTCTATGCATTTCATCCACGAAAAATTGATCAAGCTGGAGAAGCGGCTCTCCACCAGTGCAAACAATATAAGGTGCCTCCAAAATATTGGTGGGCCATAAATCCCAGACTAGTTTTGCTATTTGATCTGTCGAGTATTTTCCACCATTTAATCCATCTGTTCCAACAAAATCAGTATCACACCAATTGCAAATTGCTTTGTCTCTATCTTTTTCCATACCGCTCCAAAGATTGCACCCGCTAAAACGTATAAATACTGATTTTCTACCCGTATGATATCCTTCTCCCTGCTTTGTCAAAAAGATTTCTTTTATTTTATACATGGTCATCTAAATATAGCTTAAAGGATCCTCTATGCCGGCTTCTTTAAAACCTTTTAATCTCAATTTACATGCATCACAATGTTTACATGGATGGCCTTTGTAATTAGGAGTATAACAAGAGGATGTCATACTATAATCTACACCAAGGTCTATTCCTTTTTGAATTATTTCGGACTTTGTTAAACTAATTAAAGGAGTGTGTATTTTATATGTACCTTTTTTTTCTACTCCTTCTTTTGTTGCAAGGTTAGCAAGTTTTTCAAATTCAGAAATGAATTCAGGTCTGCAGTCAGGATAGCCACTATAGTCAAGTGCATTTACTCCAATAAATATATCAAACGAATTCACAGTCTCGGCTCTTGCCAGGGCAATAGATAAGAATACTGTATTTCTTGCTGGCACATATGTTGAGGGGATATCATTTATATTAGATATATTTCTATTTTTAGGAACTTTTATATTGTTTGAGGTAAGTGCAGAGCCTCCAAAGTGCCCCAGATTAATATCAATAATAGAGTGATTTTTTATATTATAATAATTAGCGATTGATTTTGCAGACTTTATCTCAAATATATGCTTTTGTCCATAGTTGATTGTTAGACCATATGGCTCAAATCCTTGGGCTTTTGCTATTGCCACGCAGGTTGTTGAGTCTAACCCGCCTGATAATAAAATTACTGCAGTTTTTTTCATACGATATAAGATATAATTAGAGTATGTAAAATTATTGTAGATAAATATTTAAAGATTAATCTTTTTCTATAAAAGTGACTTTATTGTTCTTCAGCACATTACAATTAATTCAATTAAATTATGATATAAAAAAATGTTGTTTATTTATTTAGGAGTATACAATGCTAAAAAGAGATAATGCGCAATCTATTTTTGATAGAGCAATGTCTGTCATCGCAAAGGGGGTAAGTTCAAATTTTAGGTATTGGGGGCCAAAATCAACGCCTGTAATTAGTCACGCAAAGGGAGCATATATAACTGATGCTGATGAAAATACTTTTATTGATTACCGACTAGGCTGGGGACCAATTATTTTAGGGCATGCAGATGATAGGATTAATAATGCTGTATCAGAGGCTGTAAAAAAAGGGATAACATTTGCCGCTACGACCGAACTTGAAACTGAAGTTGCAGAAAAGATGGTATCCATGATACCTGGAATGGAAATGTTACGCTTTACAAATACAGGTACTGAAGCGACAATGCATGCTTTAAGAGTTGCCAGAGGATACACTCGAAGAGAAAAGTTTATAAAATTTGAAGGACAATATCATGGTGCACATGACTATGTACTTTTTAGTACAGCAAGCTCACCTTTATCAGGAATGGGGTCAAGAACTGCTCCTATACCTGTTCAAGTTGGTTCGGGGATACCCAACAAGATTCGTGATTATGTTTTTTCTGTACCATTTAATGATTTTGAAGCAGTAGAAAATGTGGTCAAAGATCATTATGGTGACATTGCTGCAATGATGATTGAACCATGCCTAGGAAATATAGCAGGCCTCGAGCCTTCTAAAGGCTATCTTTCTCATTTAAGAAAGCTTTGTGATAAATATGGGATTGTGATGATTTTTGATGAAGTAAAAACAGGATTTCGCCTTGCTAACGGCGGCGCTAGAGAAGAATACAACATCATCCCGGATATCTCAACCTATGCTAAAAGTCTTGGAAACGGATTCCCAGTAGCTGCATTTGGAGGGAAAAAAGATATTATGAGTGTTATTGGTGGAGGTAGTGTCACACATGCAGGCACTTTTGGTGCTAATGGAGCTAGTATGGCTGCAGCAAAAGCTGTTTTAGAAGTGCTTTCTTCCTCACCAGTTTTAGAGGGGATCAGAAATAGAGGTCAGCGTTTAAAAGATGGGATGCATCAAATATTAAATGCTGCTGATCTTAAACACCAAATGACAGGGCATCCTAGTATGCAGGGATTTGTTCTCACCGAGCACCCAGTCAATGAAGTAAGAGACTTAGTTCATCATGACGAAGAAATGTATGATAAAATCATGACCTATTTATACCACCACGGAGTATGGCCAGAGAATGATGCAAGAGAGCCCTGGTTTTTATGTGAATCTCATACAGATAAAATTATTGATGAAACCTTGAACAAATTTGAAGATGCAGTAAAATCAGCAAAAGATTAATGCAAAAATCTCCTTTATGGACTGACCAGTTCTCAAGGCCAAATAATATAATTACCTCTGATATTCCTAGTGCTGAAACAGACATTGCGATTGTTGGCAGTGGATATACAGGTTTATGTGCCGCTAGAATATTAAAAAAAAATGGTGCCAGTGTTACTGTACTAGATAGAAATACCATAGGCTGGGGAGCAAGCTCACGCAATGGAGGCATGGCAACGCCTGGTTTAAAGCAAGGGATACAAAAAATCCATAAAATGTATGGAGCAAAACTTGCGCATGAGTTTTGGAAAATTTCTGTAGATGCAATTGATCTAATCGATGAAATTGTTACTGAACATTCAATTGATTGTGACTGGGAAAGAAATGGTCATGCATCTCTAGCTACAAAACCATCTCATGCTCCGAGGCTTAAGGAATATGGATCTTGGTTAGGAAAAGAATTTGGGCATTATCAGAAATATATACCAAAACATCAGATACAAGATGAAATAGGCTCGAATACTTATTATGGAGCATTGACTGATGAAATTAGTGGTGGTCTGCACCCATCAAAATATGTTTTTGGTTTGGCAAGTGCCGTTTCAAACCTAGGTGTCCAACTTTGCGAGAATACCGCTGTTACAAAAATAGAAAACAATGATTCTAATAATTTTAAACTGATTACCTCCAAAGGTGATATCAATGCAAAGAAAGTTATAATAGCTACAAATGGCTATACGGATAGATTAGTACCAAAACTAAAGCCTTTAATTTTTCCGGTTGGAAGTTATATAGTTGTTACCGAACCACTTACGAATGAATTACAAAATATTATTAATCCTAAAAGACGAATGTATTATGACTCAAAATGGTTTTTAAACTACTTTCGTTTAACACCTGATGGTAGAATGTTGTGGGGTGGTAGAAATGATTTAAGTACAGACCTAGATTTAGATGATAGTGCCAAACGTTTATCAAAAGAGCTTTATACCGTTTTTCCTGATCTTAAAGATATTCCGATTACACATACATGGACAGGTAAGCTTGGTATCACATTTGATTTGATGCCTCATATAGGTAAAACAAATGGTATCTATTATGCATTTGGATATGGTGGGCACGGTCTATCTATAGCAACCTACCTAGGTACAGAAATAGGTCTGATGCTAGCTGGGAAGAAAGACAGGAGCCCGTTTATGGAAATACCTCACCAGACAACATTTTTTTATAGAAACAGACCATGGTTCATACCTTTTGCGGCAAGGTATTTTCGTTTTCTAGATTGGATCTCATAGCCAATGTCATCAATATCAAACTTAGATTATTTTATTATCATATTTTATATGATGGGGATGGTTGCAATTGGTTTTTGGTTTTCTAAACGACACGGAGATTTTGAAGATTTTTTTCTGGCAGGCAGATCTTTGACCACTCCTTTGCTGATTACTACTCTAATATCCACCTATTATGGATTGGATGTTTTATTTGGTGATTCGCAGTTGGCATTTACTGATGGCGTTGTCGCATGGTTTGGTTATGCAAGACCTACCTATGCGTTTTTTCTAATAGCCGCATTTTTATTGGCTCATCGTTTGAGAAAAGAGAATTTTTTAAGTCTTCCAGATATCTTAGATAGATATTATGGAAAAGAAACACGCTATATTGGAGCAACAGCTTCTTTTATTTATTCTCTACCATCATTGTCATTGTATGCTTTTGGAATGCTTGGTGAAGTAATCATGGGTTGGCCGCCAATCATTGGCATGGCTGTTATTGGTGGCATCGGATTAATATATACTCTGACGGGAGGATTCTGGGCTGTTGCATTGACAGACTCTGTCCAGTTTTTGGTAATGTGTTTGATAATTGCTTTGGCGGTCCCTTTTGCTCTTAATCTAGTTGGTGGTTTTGATCAGATGATTGAAATATTGCCAGAGTATTATTTTGAGACCATGGGTGATTTATCAATTTGGCTTATTATAATCTATGCATCTACAGGTTTAACAATCTTAGTTGAACCAACATTCTACCAAAGAATTTTTGCGGCAAAGTCCTATAAAAATGTGAGAAATGCACTTATTGCTGGAATATTTATTTGGGGTTCATATGATTGGATTGTGACCATCCTCGCTATGGCAGCGAAAGTAGGAGTTTTGCAGGGAACGATTACTGTAGATGTAGACTCTAATGCTGCTCTGTTAACGATTATGGTTGCTGCGCTTCCGGCAGGTGCCTTGGGATTATTTTTAGCAGGAGTAATTGCAACAGAGATGTCCACATTAGATTCCTATTGTCTAGTTGCTGGTGGCAATATTTCATATGATATCTATAAACCTGCCTTTAAGCCTAATGCCTCAGATATAGAATTAATAAAAACGACCAGGATTGGTATTGGTGTTTCTTGGATACTAGGATTTTTGATGGCAATCGCATTTGAACAGATGTTGGGTCTTTGGGTGCTTCTTGCTTCTGTATTGATATCAAGCGTTATGGTGCCGATACTTCTTGGACTTTATTATCCTTCATTAAGAAAAAAATTAGCTGGCATATTAAGTTCTAGTTTTGGCTTATTGTCCACACTAATATTAAATATATATATTATGGTTCAGGGGACTTTTGACCCTGCAGAAGAGACATATATATTGCACTTTGGTAGTTGGGAAATTTTACAAGAATATGTAATGTATTTTACGGTTCCATTTTCATTTTTTGGTTTTTTGCTGGGAATATTAATTGAAAAAGATAATAGGTAAATAATGAGCGGTTGGGAAATTTTTACTTGGATGAGTACAGTTATTCTTGGCGTCGGATCCGTAATTGTTTTTGTTTTATTTTTATTTGACTTACCATCACTTTTAAATAATAAACCCAAAGAATAATCATGAATTATAAAAATTATATTAATGGGCAATGGGATGATGCAAAATCTGGAAAAAATTTTCCAGTGGAAAATCCCTTCAATCAAGAGATTATTGCCCATGTGCCAGATAGTGATAAAAATGATATAGATAAAGCTGTGTCAGCTGCGAAAACAGCATACAAAGATTGGCATATAATGAGCGCTGGTGATAGAAGAGACTTAATGAGAGAGTTAGCCACTAAGTCTAGAGAGAACTCAAAAGAATTAGCAAAAACTATTTCTATGGAGATGGGAAAACCTTTACCAGAGGCCTTAGATGAGATTGACACTATTGCAGATTTTTTGGAGTATTACGGAGAGTTATCAAGAGATGAGGTTGGTAGGATAGTAGCTCCTGTTGAGATGAAGACGATGTCCCTGGTTCGGTATGAATCTGTTGGCGTGGTTGGATGTATCATTCCGTGGAACTATCCTTTAGCCCTTATGGGCTGGAAGCTGGCGCCAGCTCTAGCTGCGGGTAATACTGTGGTCATGAAACCATCTGAAATCACTCCATTATCGATATTGCATTGGTGCAGGATAATTGACTCTGTACTCCCACCTGGAGTGATTAATGTGGTCACTGGCTATGGGCAATCGGCTGGAGAGCCTATAGTGAGGCACCCAGATGTTCCGGTAGTTACTTTTACTGGGTCAGTCGCAACTGGTAAAAAGATTGCCAGCCTTGCAGCTGATAATCTTAAAAAAGTTTCTCTAGAATTGGGAGGGAAAGATCCGATGATTATCTGTGATGATGCGGATATCGAGATTGCAGCCCAAGGTGCCTCTTGGGGAGGATTTGTAAATGCTGGGCAGGTATGTACAAGTATTGAACGTGTCTATGTTTTTGAAAGTGTGATTGATCAGTTTACAGAGGCGATAATAGAAGAAGCAAAAAAAGTAGTCTTAGGTAATCCTATGGATCCAGATACTGATATTGGCCCAATGGCGTCAAAAGCACAGCAAGAAAAAGCGATTCAAAAAGTTGAACAAGCAGTTAGTGAAGGTGCGCGTTTATTAGCCGGTGGAAATGTACCTAAAGATTTTGAAAATGGATATTTTTACCAACCAACGGTATTAGATAAGATTAAACCAAATATGGAGATCGTAACCGAAGAAACATTCAGCCCTGTTTTGCCAATTCAAAAAGTGTCCTCAATAGAGGAAGCTATCCAGCAGTCTAATGATTCTATTTATGGATTGGGTTGTTCAATCTTCACGAATGATATAGACAGGGCATTAACAGCAGCTGATGATATTAAATCTGGCACAGTATGTATAAATAGTCCATTGATGGAAAATATTGCTGCGCCATTTGGCGGCATGAAACAATCAGGTATTGGAAGAGAGCATGGTAAAGAAGCTCTGGATGAATTTAGAGAGGCAAAACATATATTTATTGATTATAAACAAGAGTCAAAAGATTGGTGGTTTGTAAAAAAAGATGACTAGTAGTCAAAAAATAAGAGAAAAACAAAAAAAGTATATTTTTGATGCAGTAAAAAATTATTATAAAGAGCCTATTGTTGTATCTACGGCAAAAGGCTCTATCGTAAAAGATTTAGATGGCAAATCATATTTAGATTTTTTTGGTGGAATACTTACGGTTTCAATTGGGCACGCAAATGAAGAGGTGAATTCTGCAGTAAAAGCACAGATTAGTGACCTAACACATATTTCTTCTTTATATCCATCCATACCTGTTGTAGAGCTGGCAGAAAGGTTGGTAAACCTTGCCCCAATAAATCTAAACAAAGTATTTTTAAATGCTACTGGTACCGAGGCTGATGAAACAGCTGTAATGCTTGCACAGCTTTACACTGGGAACACAGAAATTCTTGCACTAAGACACGGGTATTCTGGCAGGTCAATGCTTGCACAGTCTTTAACCGCGCATGCGCCATGGCGAGCAATCCCTACACAGATTGCTTCTGTAAAGCATGCAATGGCTCCATATTGTTATAGATGTCCATTAAAATTGTCTCCAAAAAATTGCGGTACGGCATGTGCAACAGATGTTGAAGAATTAATACAGACTACAACAACAGGAAAAATCGCCGGAATTCTAGTAGAACCAATAATGGGAGTAGGAGGATTTATTACTCCGCCAAAAGAGTATTTTGGTATTGTTGCTGATATTGTCAGAAAGTATGGCGGTATTTTCATTTCCGATGAAGTGCAAACTGGTTTTGGCCGTACGGGTAAAACATGGGGCATTGAGCACTATGGAGTTGAGCCTGATATGATCACAGTTGCAAAAGGTATTGCAAATGGATTTCCACTTGCAGCGGTCATATCTACAAAAGAAATTGCTGATTCATTAGAGAAAAATACAATCTCAACTTTTGGAGGAAACCCGGTAAGCTGTGCATCAGCTAATGCAACTATAGATATAATTAAAAGAGATAATCTGGCTGAGAATGCTAAAAATATGGGACGCAGACTTATGAATGGAATCAAAAAAATTCAAAAACAATATCCCAAAACGATTGGGGATGTTCGTGGAAAAGGGTTGATGGTTGGGATAGAACTGGTTAAAGATGAAACAATAAAGGACAGAACGCCAGACCTGGATTCAACAAATAGAATTATGGAAGAAACAAAAAAGAGAGGACTGCTTATTGGGAGAGGTGGCCTTTATGGAAACAGTCTAAGAATAGCTCCTGCTTTAAATATTGGATCAGATGAGATTGATAAGGCACTACAAATCATTAACGACTCTTTTAGAGAATTATAAATGAAAACAAAAAATAAAAATTATATAAATAATGAATGGGTCGATGCTGAGGGCGGAGATTCATTTGGGGTTGAAAATCCATTTACTGAAGAAATAATAGCTACAGTCCCTTACTCAAAAGAAAAAGATGTAGATGCTGCTGTCACCGCAGCAAAATCTGCATGGAAAAAATGGAAAACTCTTGGATCTCTTGATATGAGAGACTTACTACGTGAAGTTGCTGTAAAAAGTAGGAAACATGATTATGAAATCGCTGAGATTATTGTTGCTGAAAGTGGAAAGCCGCTTATTGAATGTCTAGATGAGATCGAGTGGATTTCCTCTATATTTGAATATTATTCTGAAATTGGAAGAGACCAAAAAGGTCGTGTTGTTGCTCCAGTTGAGAGTAGATCTATGAGCATGGTTGTGAAAGAACCATATGGAGTGGTGGGGTGCATTGTTCCTTGGAATTACCCTCTTTTATTAATGGCGTGGAAAGCTGCACCTGCCTTAGCAGCGGGTAATGCTCTGGTCATTAAACCCTCTGAGTATACACCATTATCTATTATGCGTTGGCTTGAGGTTGCGTGTGATCATTTACCTACGGGTGTTGTAAACATGATTACTGGTGATGGTGTCACAGGTGCTCATCTTGTTGAACACCCTGGCACAAGGGTAATTGCATTTACAGGAAGTGTTGATACTGGAAAAAAAATAGCAATAATGGCTGCCAAGCAATTAAAGAAAACATCTCTGGAATTAGGCGGGAATGATCCAATTATCATTTGTGATGATGCCGATATAAAAATTGCTGCAAGAGGTACAACATGGGGCGGATTATTAAATGCTGGTCAGGTATGTACCTCACTTGAGAGAGTGTTTGTAATGGATAACATCGCTGATGATTTTATAGACGCTGTTGTAGAAGAGGCAAAAAAAGTTCGTCTTGGTGATCCGATGAATGGTAAAACAGATATGGGCCCGATGTCATCTCTAAATGCACTTAACAAGGTAGAGGATAAAGTAAAGCGAGCTAAAAAGGAAGGAGCACGTTTGCTTACTGGCGGATCAAAACCAGCAGATTTTAAGAAAGGTTACTTTTACCAGCCTACTGTTTTTGATAAGATTGAGAGTCATATGGAGATGATGAATATTGAAACCTTTGGCCCAATCATACCTATTCAAAAAGTAAAGTCCCTTGAGGAAGCTATAAACTTATCTAATGATTCACAGTACGGGCTTGGGTGCAATATTTATACCAATGATATGGAAAAAGCACTGACGGCAGCTGAAGACATCAAAGCAGGGAGTTTTTGGATCAATGACCCACTTACTGATAATGAGGCAGCTCCTTTTGGGGGGATGAAAATGTCTGGAGGTGGTAGAGAACTAGGGATAGAAGGTCTGGATGAGTTTCGGGAGCCAAAGCATATTCTTATTGATTATAAAATCAGAGATAAAGACTATTGGTTTCCTTATGATCTTGAAGAAGGAAGAAAAACGTAGTTCATCGCTAGATGCCTGTAAAAATAAAAACCTCAATTCCGGGCCCTAAGTCCATCATGCTGGCAAAAAGAAGAGCAAATAGTGTTGCTCAAGGACATGGTACTGTTTGCAATGTATATATTGAAAAAGCAGAAGGTTCTCTATTAAAAGATATTGATGGAAACACTTTTATTGATTTTGCTGGTGGTATTGGGACAATGAATGTAGGCCACAGCCATCCAAGAATTTTAAATAGAACAAAAAATCAATTAGATAAATATACTCATACTTGTTTTTCAGTTGCTGCTTATGAAAGCTATATTGAACTAGCAGAGAAATTATCAGATTTAGTTCCAATATCTGGTAGTTGTAAGGCGGCTTTTTTTAATTCTGGGGCGGAGGCGGTAGAAAATGCTATAAAAATTTCCAGATCTTATACGAAAAGGACTGGCATATTGGTGTTTTCTGAGGCCTATCATGGCAGAACTCTTATGACCATGACCATGACCTATAAGGAAGATCCTTACAAAAAAGGTTTTGGGCCATTTGCGTCTGGGGTATATCGGTTGCCATATCCATCTAATAAAAATGAAATTAATTTTGATAATCTTGATTTTGATCCAAAGGATATTGCTTGTGCAGTGATTGAACCTGTATTAGGAGAAGGTGGTTTTATTCCTGCATCTAAGTCAGGGATGAAAGCAGTTGAGGATTTTTGCAAAGAGAATCAAATCCTTCTTGTAGTCGATGAGGTTCAAACTGGTTATGGAAGGACTGGTAGCTTCTTTGCAATAGAGCAGTTTGATGTTGAGCCTGATATCATTATGTTAGCTAAATCAATAGCAGGCGGTATTCCCTTAAGCGGGGTAATAGGTAAGTCAGAGATTATGGATTCTGTACATGTCGGGGGCATTGGCGGAACTTATAGTGGTAACCCATTAGCGTGTGAGGCTGCGTTAGAGGTTTTAGATATAATGATAACTGAAAAATTGCCCGATAAGGCCGTTGATATTGGAAAAGCATTTCGTTCAAAAATAGACAGCATTATTGATCAATGCCCATGGATTAGAGAAGTTAGAGGTTTAGGTGCAATGATGGCTATTGAGATATGTAACCCAGATACTAGTGAGCCTGATAAAGAAAGAACTAATCGTATTCATCAATATGCTCTAGAACATGGACTTATAATGATTACCGCTGGAACGTTTGGGAATGTAATACGTACGCTAATGCCATTAAATATTGATAAAGCTACTTTAGATAAAGGCTTAGAAATCCTCTGCAGTGCATTGATGGAATAGGCTAAGAAGATATTTAGTATATATCAAACCATTTAGACTCTAAATCGGGCCATTCATTATTTTCTGCCTGCTCAGCTTTTTCTGGCCAATTATCTTTTCCACTCCAATGATCAATTATTATTTTATAGACAGATGTTTGTTTTAGTTCGCTATCTGTTATCGGTCGATAGTCTTTTCCAGATTCCATTTGTCCAAAATACTTTTCCAAAAGTCCATTTAATATTGCCCTTTTTTGATTAGAGTCATCTATAATATGAACAGTCCCAAATATCATTACGCTTTTGTATTGGATACTTTTTTCTAGAGGAATATTTGATGGAAGAAGCCTACCTGACTCAAAACACTCAAAACAAACTTCTGGATAATGATTGGCATTATATCGAATTCTTCCAAAAGCATTCGAGTGAAAATAGATTTCATGTTTTTCTTTCGAGTACCAATAGGTAGTAGGGATTATAAATGGTTGATTTTTATCTCGCGTGGCTACATGCCCGATCATTGTTTTATCTAATAGCTGCACAATTTGCTTGTCATCCATAATGAGATCATCAATCCTAGATTGATTAATTGGTTTTTTATTTGGGTCATAACTCATGAATAAATACAAATAATTATCACTAATAATAATGAATAGTTTTGAATAAATAATGGTGATTTAACATGAAACATTAATTTTATAAGATTCAATTTAGACTGAATTTTATATTTAGTATTGATTAAATTGGTTAATAATGTCTGGAAATAACAAAATAGAAATTCTTGATTCTACGCTACGTGAAGGAGAACAAACTCCTGGTGTTTCATTTACGAAATCTCAAAAAATTACTATAGCTAAGATGCTAGATAGTTTTGGAGTTGATTTTATAGAGCTTGGTCATCCAGCGGTCTCGCCTGATATATATAAAACGATAGAGGCATTAAATCAATTATCACTAAATGCAGAAAAAATGGTCCATGGTAGACTAACAAAATCTGATATAGATGATGCGGTAGAGTTAGGAGTCCCTTGGATAGGCTTGTTTTTTGGAACATCTAGAGACTATCTCTATGATAAGTATCAATTAGATGAAAACAAAGCCCAGAAAAAGATAGGAGAAATAATAAAATACGGTAAAAGTAAAGGGTTGAAAATACGATTCACGGCAGAGGACGCTTCCAGAACTGATGTAAAATTTCTATTAAAAATAGGAAAACTAGTTGAAAGAGCCGGTGTAGATCGTTTTAGTTTGGCTGATACAGTTGGTATTCTTCATCCAAGTAAAACATCGGAACTTGTACAATATTTTGTTTCTCAATTAGATATACCAATACACATTCATTGTCATAATGATTTTGGTTTAGCTACTGCAAATGCTTTACAAGCAATACAATCAGGAGCAAGCTGTGTTGATGTTACTATAAACGGCTTGGGGGAAAGATGCGGGTTGCCCCCATTAGCTGAGGTGACTGCTGCGCTCGATGAATTATATAAAATTAAACATTCATGGGACTTAAAAAAACTAAACCAACTTTCTAATTATATAGATAAAATAACAAAAATAAATAATAAAGATACTCGACCAATTACAGGAAAATATTCCTTTAGTCACAAAGCAGGATTACATGTTAAGGCAATGCTAAAAAACCCTAGTTCTTACCAGTCTATATCTCCTAAAAAACTAAATCGTGAGCATGAAATCATTATTGATAAATATACCGGCAGGGAGGCTGTACGTCACCGTTTAGATGAGCTAGGTATAGAATATAATGAACCATTACTAAATAGTGTTTTATCTCAAATAAAAAGAAGTCCTCTTGTGACGAATTGGACAGATAAAAAAATTATACAATTAGTCAAACATTTCACATCATCAAGAATAAAAAAGCCTCGACAACGTTTTAACAATAAATTTTTTTAAAAAACCTTACATTAACTATTGCACCAAATTTTCTAGTTAGCTTATAATTGACGGTCTCTTTTGACAAAGTTTTTTAACAAAAAGATTTTGAAAGAAGAGGCTGACATATGATCCACATTATTGATATAAATGATGTGGGAAGAGAAGGCTTCGGGTTGGCGTTTGGGGCCTTTTCTTATTTATAGAACTTTTTTGCTTATTGACAATGGGGGCGACCGGCATTCGACGGGATATGCAAGGTGTTTAACTGCATGCGGAGGATATCAGTTCCCTCCTTAATCATCTGATAAAAACAATATATGCCGATTACGGCTATATGGCTGCAGCTTAGTTGAGGTAGCCCGTTCCTTAAAAAATTCGCCTATGGTTTTTTTATGGAGCGTCATCAACATAGGCTGGTTTCAAATTTGTCTGTGAGTTTGAAATAAGATTAAACAGACTGGCTCTTTTATTTTATGTCTCTGATTGATAAAAGAGTAAGATAATAATCGGAAGACTAAGCATGTAGACGTTTATCACTAAACTATTTCGGACGGGAGTTCGATTCTCCCCGCCTCCACTTTATAAACTTGCCTGAATAAAGAACGTAGGTGTTACTCCTAACATAATTACATCCGAGATAATATTTCCTGAAGTATAGGGGTTATATCTTTTGTGACTGACATTTTTTTTATTATATATATTATATATTGAAAGACCGATATCTAATTGTAAACGATTAAGGATATACTTTTTTGATATACTTATATCTAGATGGTGTACGGGGTCCAGCCTTTCATTATTACGAGAACCTGGGTTGAAAACAATTTGGAAATCATTTGTCTTATTTATATCATCAGGGTGAGTATAAACTCTCCCCGATGAATAAGACCAGTTTGCAGTAAGATCGTAATCTAAGACTGAAGTCATCATAACAGATTTAAACTCATGTGTAACATCATGATCTGCTTTGAATAAACGTCCTTCATCTATATCGTTGAAGGAATATTCTGTATTATTAGACTGATAAGAAATCCAACCGTTGATTTGTTTATTTTTTCTACGAATAAAAAGTTCTGCTCCTGCGGTTTTTTCATTTCCTGTGAGGTCAATTGGGGAATTGTCGTTGTTATTATTTTGATTAGACAATATTGGAATAGGAGATATATATCTCCCAAAATCATAATGACCACTACTATTTCTTTGATAATAAGATAGACTTAAGTCATAGTCAGAATTTTTCCAGTAAAGGCTGCTATGGGAACTAGTAGAGCTAATAACAGGGACCTTTTCGCTTGAGAGCAACCATGTTCCATGAGTCCCTCTTGTACTTAAGTTACTATTAAACTGATGGATGTATTGATTGTAGTTACCCATAGCTGCTTCAATAGTGATAGATGGTGTGACCTTAAAAGATCCTGATATTCTAGGCGTAAAATCGTTTGACTTAGTTTCAGAATAATAAGTATTTCTTAAGCCTACGTTAATAGTTAATAATTTTGAAATGAACCATTTATCTTGAGCATATACTGATTGTAAATATGAATTTTGCTCTAAAATATTTTGTTCAGAACTACTTTCTAATGTTCTTTCTGTTTTATAGTTAGTAGATAATACAGATCTATTTAATCCTATTTCTATACGGTGATTTGGAATGATTTTAATAGTTTGATGAAGTTTATATATTTGATCAGAAAATATATTTTTCTCATCTATTGTTTGTTGTGGAGAATTATCTACATTATTACCATCATTGTATAACTTTGAATTATATTGACTAATTAAACCTGTTTTTGAGATGGAGAATTTTGTCTGCCAATTAGAGTTTAAATAGTAAGACCAATTTAAAATAGCGCCTTGATTTGACCATTCTGTTTCTTCATTAATGCTAGTAGAATCATATTCTAATATTGTCTCAAAACCATAAAAGCCTCTTTTTTCATTAATTAAATCTGCACCGTTTGTATATGTTAAAGAAATTCTGTTTCTAGGGCTGATTAGATATGATAAGACGGCATTAATATCTTTAAATGTAAACTTCGGGTTATAGGTAGTCTTTTGCGTGTCATTCGCGGATATACTTATTAGATTAAAATTATCATCGCCCGTTATAAAATCTTTTACAGATTTATATAATTGCGTTGAAACAATATTGTTACACTCCCTTGCTGTAACTATGAAACTACCTTTTGAAAATATTGGGAGTTCGATTTGTACACTATTTATCGTAAAGTTTGTATAGAGTTTTATATGAGGCGTGATTGTATTTCCAACACGATTTGTTATTTCAATTAATCCAGATGTTCTACCGCCAAAGCTGGCTGGGTAGCCTCCTTTATAAATCTGCATATCTTTTACAGCCTCCGCTTGTACACTACTCAAAAATCCAAACATATGGGTTTTCTGATATATGGGCATCCCATCTATGA
>CAJWMI010000016.1 GCA_913043185.1 uncultured Fidelibacterota bacterium
TTCCCCTCTGGATATTGCATCCAACTCGTTTTCCATTTTTGCTGTAAAGTTTTTATCCACTAGGGTGCTAAAATGATTCTCTAGCAGTTGCGTAATGGCCAATCCTAAATAAGTAGGTGAGAGATTATTCTTTGTTTTTTCCACATAGCCTCTCCGAACTATTGTGTCAAGTATGGACGCAAAAGTCGATGGTCTTCCTATGCCATTAGACTCCATTTCTTTAACCAAAGATGCTTCTGTAAATCTTGCAGGGGGTTTTGTTTTATGGCTCTGAGCAGCAAGACTAGAACAAACAAGCTCTTCATCAACTGATAAATCAGGAAGAATTTTTTCTTTATTTGCAAGCTCAGCATCAGGATTATCTCTTCCTTCAACATATATCTTCATGTAACCTGGGAAAACAATGATCTGACCACTTGCCTTAAACTCAGTTTCTTTGTTAGCGATGACTACCGACGTCTGTTTTAATTTGGCCGGCACCATTTGGCTGGCGATTGTTCTCTGCCAAATTAGCTCATACAATTTTGCAGCTTCCGCACCTAGTTTTGAGTTTACATCATCTACACTTAAGAATACTTTGTGTGCGGGTCTAATAGCTTCATGCGCTTCCTGAGCATTTTTCACATTGGTCTCGTACTGGTTGGGCGTTTTTGGCAGATAAGTATCCCCAAAAAGTTTAGAAATAAGAGTCCTTGATCCATTTAAAGCCTCTTCAGATAGATGAGTAGAATCTGTTCTCATATATGTGATAAAACCATTGTCATATAGTTGCTGAGCAACTCTCATTGTATTCTTTGCAGAGAAACGTAATTTACGAGCTGCTTCCTGTTGTAACGTACTCGTTGTAAAGGGAGGCTTAGGGTTTGAGGTTTTTGGTTTTTCATTAATACTGCTGACTGTCCATTTCCCGTTTTCAAGATTAGAGACTAGTTTTTCGGCTTCTTTTTTGTTTAGTATTAATGATCTAGAATTTTTTATTCTACCTGTGTCCGAGTCAAAGTCATTACTGGAGATAATCGTTTTCCCATCAACCTTATGTAGTACAGCTTCAAACATGGCCTCAGATTGATTCTTATTTAGTTTTGCTTTTAGATCAAAATATTCAGTTCTTAAATACTTTTGTCTTTTTCTGTCTCTTTCAATCAAAATTTTTACGCATGCCGACTGCACTCTTCCAGCAGATAATGTAGTATTAACAAAATTCATATTTTTTTGCAGTGTTGCCCATAGCACTGGTGAAACTTTATAGCCTACAAGCCGATCAATAATTCTCCTAGTTTTTTGTGAACTAATTAAATTATTATTGAGCTTTCGGCTATTGCCCATTCCTTCTTTTATTCCGGCTTTTGTAATCTCTGTAAACTCGACTCGTTCTAGCTTCTCTTCAGGAACTTCGCTTGCGAGGTGTGCAGCAATCGCTTCTCCTTCTCGATCAGGATCGCTTGCAATATATACTCGTTCTGCAGACGCACTCTTTTTTCTTAATTCCTTAACAAAATCTTTACGATTTGGGAGTATATCAAGTGTCATCTCAAAATCATTTTCAATATCTATTCCAAGTTTATTTGATGGCAGATCTTTAACATGGCCTACACATGCAATAACCTCAAATTCACTTTCGAGATATTGTTCTATTGTTCTTGCTTTAGATGGTGACTCTACTACTATTAAGGATTTTTGACTCATATATTTATAATTATTATGTTAGTTAAATTATTGATTATTTCTTCGCGCGTATAAAATGTAATAGAAAAAATTAAATTGTCAAACTTTTGAAATAATTAAAAAAGTTTTTCTGATCAATTGTTTCCTGGTTACCATCGATTAAATTTTTTACTTGGACAGTTTTTTCATTATTTTCTTGTTCACCAACTATAACCGCAAAATTAGCATCGCATCTATTTGCCTCTCTCATTTGTGCTTTCATACTTCTTCTCATTGTTTCTAATAAAACATTATAGCCCAAGCTTCTTAAACCTTTTGCTAATCTTTGAACAGAACCTAAAGCATCTTTTTCAACGCAAACTATGTAAATAGTTGGCCTTGTTTCTTCATTATTTTTGTTTGAAGATATTGCTAGCAGTATTCTTTCCATGCCTGCTGCAAAACCAACAGCTGGAGTATCCTTTCCTCCTAAGGATTTAATGAGGCCATCGTATCGACCTCCACCAAGCAAGGCATCCTGAGCGCCAATATCATTTGATATAATCTCAAATGTAGTTTGAGTATAATAATCAAGTCCTCGAACTAGTAATGGGTCTAAGCTAAAAGGGATCTCGATTGCATTTAGATAGTCCTGTACCTGCTTAAAATGTGAGTGATCATCTTTTGTGTAAAACTCCTCAATTTTAGGTGACGATTGAATAATATTAATCTCATCTTTATTCTTTGTGTCAAGAATACGTAACGGATTATTTATTAATCGCTGTTGACTTACTTTTGATAGCTTTGATTTGTAAGGCTTCAAAAAATTTACCAATTCACTTCTGTATTTGTTTCTACAATCCTCTGAACCAATGCTTGATAGTTTAAGCTCTAAGTTACTTATACCTGCATCTGAAAGAATCTGCCAGCCCAATGCTATTATCTCGGCATCTTGTTCTGGATTATTGCTTCCGATTGCCTCAACGCCAAACTGATGAAACTGTCTTTGTCTGCCTTTTTGAGGTCTTTCTCTACGAAAAGAGGGTCCAATATAATACAATCTTTGTAGTGAAGACTGACTACCTAGACTATGCTGTATAAATGATCTCACTACAGAAGCAGTCATTTCTGGTCTTAATGCAATGGTGGTATTATCTCTATCAACCCAGGAGTACATTTCTTTAGAAACAATATCTGTATTTTCTCCAATTCCTCTATTGAATAAACTAGCATCTTCAATTATGGGTGTTCTTATTTCGTTATACCCAAAAAGTGAAGCATTTTTATGGATTATTTTTTCTAGCCTCTGCCAGTCTTTTGAATTATCTGGTAATACATCATGAGTCCCTTTTATTGTTCTTATTTGGTTCATTTTTTTTCTCCAGAAATAGCATAAACTATATTTGTCGCTTGTTGTTCATATGATTTAGGAACAAAAACTCTAATGACATCATCAATTAATTCAGACCCTGTTGTGCTTAAAACAGAACTATTCCAATTACTTTTTACATAATGAGGGATTTTTTTCTGGTTTAATATTTCAATAATCATATCCGCGTATGTGCTTCCAATAAGTGTTGGCAATGGCATCCATGTCATCTCAGGGATAGGAAGGTCAAGCGAGCAGGCATCTATAAGGCTCACGTTGCAGTCTCCGCATTCATTAATATTATCTAAATACTCAGCCTGACAATCCGGGCATATCATGTTTTAACTCTGGATAAATCATAGTGTTAATTTCTTAAAGATCGTTGATAGAACAAATAGCAGATTAAAATGGAGATTTAGAATAGACTCCACCTTTTTTTTCAATCTTTAAATCTTTTAGTGTTGGTGATTTTACATTGAGCCTTACATATACTCCTTGTCCTATACCGCCCGGCGTCCAGTTAAGTGATAGCTCCCAACAGTGCAGGTCTCGATTTAAAGATATATTGTGACTAACCAAGTCTTTTTTAATCATATCAAAACGTGCCCGGTAAGCCAGTTTCCAATATTTTGACACTTGAATATTTGAGGAAGTATTAACCCAAAATGTCTTATTTTTGTTTAAAGGATTATAAGCGTTATAGCTATAGCTAACGCTTAAGTTAGTGCTCCATAATTTTCCATCTTTAATTGTATTATTTATTGATTTAATTGGGCTATGTAATCCTGGCCCTGCGAGATCATTGTTTATCTCTGTAGAGTCAATATCTTTTGTTTTTTGTTCATTATTTTTCTTCCATTGATTTCCACTTAACCTAAAGCCAGTGGATAGTCTAGCGTTTGTTAATCTTGGAGATAGGACACCATTTCTGTTTACACTATATTTATTGATTCTTGCTCCAGTTTCTCTATTGTATCCGAAAAAGTCATGTGTCATGGATAGATCAAGATTAAGTTTCCCAAAAAGTTTAGATCTGATAGATGATCTAAGATTAGCAAGTTTATATTTTTCAGCTGCAAAGTTATAACTACTGCTCATTCTCCAGCTAAAAAGGTCTATCTTTTTTTCCTCTTCATTTGTAACGGTTTTTGCTTGGAAAATATTATTCAATGAAAAATTAATATTTTTTTGTTCATTGCTAGGAGTGCTTCCAGCCATTGTACCAGAGAACCGATCATGCTTAATCGCATTTCCATTGGTGGGGTCATTATAGGTTTCAATATATCCTAATTCGTGTCCGAAAACAGGTTTTGAAAAATCTGGGGTCCATGAGAATCCGATGGACGGAGAAGCGACATGTCGGATGACTTTGAGTGGGCCGAAAGGTAAAGCAAAAACACCGTATAATTTGGTATTAGCATTTAATGAAAAAGAGCCAGTAGTCCTTGTTGCAAAGCCTCTGGTTTCAATATTTTGAAAGTTATTGGTTGAATCATTCCAAACCTTGTCAAAAGTTCGGTTTACCCATGCAGACCTTAGGTTTATACTGGGATTAATATTTATATGTTTAAATAATTTTGTTGGAGCATTTATTGAAGCACTATGGGTCCAACCATTATCAATAAATACTGTGTCTATTGGATTACCATCTGCATCGCGTTCCCAGTCAAAATTATTAAGTGAATCAATAAATACTGATTCATAATATTTTCTATCTTTATTGGTAAAGTAAAATCCATAATTCCAGGTAATATTATTGTACCATCGTTTTTGATCATTTTTTGTAGGGATTAGGTTGCTTTGCCCATGTCTAAATGAAATTTTTGGCAGTGTTCTGTTGATTATGTTTAACTGAGATCCTGCTTGAGTAGGAGCAATATAATAGTTGCTCGTATTATCAGTTTTTTTATCGACTAAAAGATCTTGATTTGAGTACAGATTAAAGCTCATTGAATTTTTTGATTTTGTCCATCTTTTTGTGTAGGTAACATTCGATGTTGCCTTTTGATCCATGCGCTGGGCTATATCAAGACCATATTTTCTATTGTAATTACCGTTACTTGAGTAAGTGGTATTAGCATTGAATGTTTGATTATTTCTTAAAACCTGAGCGTGATTCCATCGGAACATAAAATTGCTATTTCTATTTTCTTTGAGTGAAATTATATCTTCGCTGCCAGATAAGAATTGTTGATTTCTGATGTAGAAACTTCCACTGAATTTGTATCGTACTCTGTATTGATTTTTTATGTTTAATACTGCACCTTGTCGATCACCAAAACTCATTGTGAACTTCGAGTCCCAGTAATCGTTAGGCGCCCAATAGTAGCCTAGCCCATCTATATATTGTCCCCTAGATCTGCTTTCTCCATAGGCTGGCATTATCCAGCCTGAGTGTCTTCTTCCACCTTGGTGAGGGAAAATTGCGAGTGGAACGCCGGCTACTGGAATCTCAGCTAGCTTTAACACAATTGGTTTAGCGATTACAACATCATTTTGAATTATTTTCATTTTATTTGATTCAAAATGAAAATGTGGTGTATCAAGATCGCATGTAGTGAACACGGAATTCTTTATATAAATAATATCATCACTCTCGTTTCTAATTTCTTTACCCTTATAGTAACCGTCTTCTGCTTTTGTTTTTCCATAAATAATTTTTCCTCTTTTAGTGTCTAGATTGTAGATCATTTCTTTGCCCACCATCGGATCGCGACCTTTTTCAGTAATGGTAGGCTTAATTGTTTTATAGCTAGAGTCTGCCATACTTCTAGGGTGTGCATTAAGCATTTTTGTTGGCCAATCAACTTTTATGTATCCAGCCTCTAGGTCTGTATTATCATGATGCGCTTTTGCATTTCCGATGAGTTCGGTTTCTTCTGTTTTCAAATGATAATCTATTTTTTCTGCAGAATATATTAGAGGATATTCAATATCATTTGATACCGTATCAGGAATATATTTACCCTGGGAGCCACCATTTACTAAAATATTATTTAGCTCTTTTTCTGTAAAACTCATTATGATTGTATCGCCTGATGTCACATTTTTCCCTTTGTATAATGAATCCTCAAAAATGTGATAGATAGTGGTGGCCATACCACTAAGCCTAAGTGAATCCAGTGTGCCATTATCAAAAAAACCTTCCAAGCTTGTGCTCGTCATGTCATCATTGAATTGCAATTTTAGTCTGGCTCTAGTAGTATCTTTTTTGTTGTACTGGTACCCCTCTGATGTTGTTGACGCTTGGGCATTTTTGGGAATATATATTTGTTTTAATTTCTTTTTGTCATAGCTCATAATAATCTTTTTCCCATAAAGAGCACGTTTCTCATCTAGTATTTTTGGTTTTATTTCTAAATAAGTTTTTTCATTAGTATGGTCATATATGGCCATACCACATGTAGCCGTTCGAAGAGAGTCCTCAATAATTACATTCCCGATAGCGGTATAGGATACAACGTTTGACCCCGGTCTTTTAATGTATTCTATTCTATTCGCCTTAATTTTTTGATTATTTTGAAATAATTCTACATGCCCAAGTGCTACCCCACTATCTATCTCAGTAAAGTAGATTAAAGTATCAGAGTTTAGACTATAGTCTAAGTCTATGATTTTAGGGCTTCCTGTGCTTTCGACTTTGTCTTGTTTAGAATAATATGTTATACTGTCACATGCTAGTGAGAGTGTTTCTTTGGTAAGGATTACTTCATCAAATAAATAAGCGATATCTTGTTTTTCTTTGTATGTGCCGTATTGGCACTTTAGTTCAACTGGGCCTTTTTGAAATTCAACATTACCCTTGAGATATTTTACTGATTCTCGACCAACTTTTTTACTTTCTAAAATGTCTGCTTTTTTTAGTTTTAATCTATTTGCTGATACATTTGATATGGTAAAAAGCGAGAGTAAAATTATTTTTGATAATGAATTCAAATTTTATTCAATTTTATTAGAATTTTAATTCAGAAAGATATTGGTTATACCAATTAGAAAATATATTTGTTCAAATAATTATCTAGATATCTGTTCTTCCTCGTTTGATATCAGAATTTAGCACGCTTACAATTTTTCAAATAGATAATCATAAGTAGCAATATTTAATATAAGATAAGTAAAGTTTTTATATTCTGAAACCAGAGTGCATTCTTAAATTAACTTGATTATTGCCGGGTTAGCTGAGTTGGTTCAAGCGACTGATTCGTAATCAGTAGTAGGTGGGTTCGATTCCCATACCCGGCTCCATCAAAGATTAATTGTTGGCTTTGTTTTTTAAAGGCGGTTGATAATACTTTGCTGCTCTCCATCCTCCATATATCTCTGCAGCATAAAGAACTGCGAAAGTTGAACTGAAGAGAGGGGCTAAGATTTTTTGCTTGTTTTTTATTGCGATGGAAGATGCTTTCCATGATATAGCCAAATTTATTATACTATATAAACCATCATAAAATCTTCCAGCGTAAATACGCCCTAGCCCAGGAACTATTGATAGAATCGTAGCAATAGCTGGTGATTTTTTGTTCTTTTGATAGATTTTAGGATTTACAAAATCGATTAGTCTTCCGTCATCATCATTGTAGACCCCATTAATCTTTTGATGATAGTAAAGCGCAGAAGGGTTACACCTAACAATCCTTTCTGCAGCAATAACTGAGCCCGCTATAACGCCATTATCTCTAATCGATATTGTACAATAATTTGAACAGCTTGGATAAAATTGACAGTTGAAAATATTAGAATTATATGAGATTCGTTGCCACCTGGTAACAGGATAAATAAGAATTTTTTTCATATATGAAATATTTTCAGATTCTAATAATGAATCCGCAGGATATTCCACCTGGGCGGATATTATGGATAGAAATATTATTAATACTATTTTTTTCATACTTGCTAATCTATTAATATTATGTGTCGAACTCTAAACTGAATATTCGATAAACAATCAATTATAATAAAAAATAATGGAAAATATAATAGAAGCAATTACCGCTAACCCTGTTTATCTAGCGATAGCGGTTATATTAGCGATTGTGGTTGTTTATGGATTTATTAAAAAAATTATTAAGCTCGTTCTTGTCACCGCATCTATTTTTATTTTATATATCGCGTATTTGCATTATACAGGGAAGAATACTACGGAGATCTCAAAGTCAGTATCGAAATCAGCAGAAATATTAAAAGATGCCGTCTCAAAAACAGGTGAAAAAGTGAAAGAATCAGCTATAAAAACAATCGAGAAAAAAGTAGAAGATAAACTAACTGATTAGTTTAATCGCGAACCTGTAGACAACAAAAACTTCAGCTGATTAACTGTTTAAACTCTGATAGAATCATCGATGTGGCTCCCCATACTTTCTCATTATTTAGATTAAAATATGGCATGGTCACTGGGATGCCTCTGAGGACGGTGGTTTTTTTTCTTTGATTATCATTATTTAATAATTCAGTAATCGACGCAACAATGATTTTTTCAACTTCTTCGGCAGATGCCTTTAGCTTCGGGGTTGAATTTGTCCACCCAACATAGGGATAAATTTTAAATCCTGAATAGGGTACATAGATTGTAGAAAGTTGTCCAATAAGTTCAACTGTCTCTGGCATAACTCCAATCTCTTCATTGGCCTCTCTCAAAGCAGTTTCTTCTAAAGACTCATCTTTTTCTTGAACGCCTCCAGGAAGTGAAATTTGTCCTTTATGTGTTTCCACATTTTTTGATCTTAGTGTTAGTATAAAGTTGAACGAATCGCGCTTAGGAAATAATAAAATCAATACGGCAGAGGATACGGGAGCTTTTGTTAAATATTCTGCGGCTTTGGGAAGCTTTGGCCCTGTCCTCATTATATCATGTGCTTTTTCACCTGGAAGTTCTGATTTTAGATTATTTTCTAATAGTCTAATAAATTGGGGTTTATTTTGTTGTATTGACACTACTTGTTGTATTTCTATTTATCTAATTTTGATATCAAATTTTTGGATGAAATATATAAATGAAATATAAGCATATAGTGTGGGACTGGAACGGTACACTTTTAGATGACAGGTGGTTGTGTATAGAGGCGATTAATGTTGTATTAGGATCTAGGGGTATGCCTTTGGTATCCGATAAAAATTACAGAGATGTTTTTTGTTTTCCTGTTATAGAATACTATGAAAAGTTGGGATTTGATTTTACGAAAGAGCTTTTTCCGATCCCTGGGTTTTTAGAATATTATAAAAGTCGATTTAAAGATTGTAATCTACACGAAGATGCTGAATTTGTACTTAAGAAGATTAATGAATCTGGGATTACACAGTCGATACTCTCTGCTGGGAAACAGGATTCTTTAGTCAGTTGGGTCAATCACCATAATATAGACCATTTATTTAATCAGCTTATTGGTGTTGAGAACGAAAAAGCAGATGGTAAAATAGAATCAGGGATTAATTGGTTAAAAACTTCTCGCCTCGAGCCGGAGAATATTTTATTAGTTGGTGACACTATCCATGATAGCGAAGTGTCCCAGGCAATGGGCGTTAAATGCCTGCTGATTGATATTGGTCACGTAAGCACGAAAAGGTTAAAAATGACTGGAGAGGAAGTGTTAACCTCTTTGAGAGGGATACTTGAATATTTAAATATTGAGTAGATATTAAAAACCCTCATATTGAATGAGGGTTTTTAATACAAAGTAACGGCTGACCTCCTAAAAGATTCAAACCTTTAGGTGTGTTACACAGCTGATCCTTTGGAGGTCAGCGTTTTATTAAAATTAGACAACTGATCACCTCCTTTCTATATTATTAACGAATTACACACTCTTAATTTTATAATGAAAAATTGATAAACAACAAACCTGATTTCAATGAGATTAATTTTTTATTAATAATTATAACAGTTAAGATATTTTATAAAATATTTAGCCATTAACTCATTAATATTATCATATGAGAAATTTAATTATTTTCACATTAATTCTTGTTTCCATAAGGTGTGGTAATGATTTATTAAATGTTAAAGCAGTCACTGTACCTGAATTATATAATAATATCAAAGAAAACAATGTATCATCTTTAGTGCTTCTTAACATATGGTCCACATCATGCATACCGTGTATCGAGGAGTTTCCATATATAGTGAAACTAAAAAAACGATATGGTATCGATAAATTAGATGTAGTTTTTTTAAGTACTGACTGGAAAGAAAATACAGCTGATGTTGAAAATTTTCTTTTGAATCAAAAAGTCAGAGGACAACACTATAGAAAAATAGAAGGGAACACCCAAGAATTTATTGATGATATATGTTCTTCTTGGTCTGGAGCATTACCTTTCACAGGAATTTTTGACCAAGAATTAAATCTTGTCTCTTTTTGGCAGGGGAAAAAAGATGAAAAATATTTTATTAGTAAAATTGATTCGATATTAAAAATTAAAGGAGAATTATTATGATTAGAATATTAACATTAAGCATTATTGCGTTTACCCTTTTAATGAGCGAAGAGATCTCTATTGGTAGTAAAATTCCTGGGTCGGATTATATTTTAAAAAATATTAATGGTAACGAGTCTGAGCTTAGTACATTTAAAAAAGAAAATGGATTACTTGTGGTTTTTAGTTGTAACACGTGTCCATATGTTATTCGTTGGCAAGACAGATATAATCCCATATCGGAACTATGTTCAAAAAATGATATAGGGTTTGTTGCTGTTAACTCTAATGCGAGCCAGCATGATGGAGTGGATAGTTTTGATTCTATGAAAGAACATGCTGATAAATATAAATATATGTTTCCATATGTTTTAGATAGTGGATCTGCTCTTGCAAAAGCCTTCGGGGCACTGGTTACGCCCCATGTATATCTTTTTGATAAAAATGGGGAATTAAGATATCGCGGGGCCATTGATGATGGTCCAAGGAAAGTTAAACGAAATTATCTTGTAGATGCAATCAACTCTATGTCTAAGGGTAAAAGTGTAAAAATACAAACGACAAAAACCTTAGGGTGTTCTATAAAATATTGAAAATAGGATAATTTTTATATAATTATTTTTTATTTCTGAAGTGGCTCGGGCCGGAATCGAACCAGCGACACATGGATTTTCAGTCCACTGCTCTACCAACTGAGCTACCGAGCCAACAACAGAAAATTATTATTTATAATTAATTATATAAAATATTCTAAATAATTACAGGCTATGATTAAATGAGCGGCGAAAATTAATATATTTTATCGTCTTTTCAACTTCTCTTCTATAATGAATTAGATATTTATAACAATAAATAATGATCCTCGTCTCTATTTAGCCAATAAAACAGTTAAATATTATTATTGTAATGCTAGTTATTAACAGATAGGTTTCCTTTATTTGTCGACAATAAATACCAATGGAATTAGTTAAAGATATAGTAATTGCTACTCATAATCCTGATAAAAAAAAGGAAATTATGATCGCACTCCATGAGTTAGGGGTAAATATATTATTTCTTGATAATTTCCCAGAAATTGGTGAGATTGAGGAAACGGGTTCGACATTACTTGAGAACTCTTTAATAAAGGCTCGTACCGTTAGTGCTATAACTGGCATACCAGCTATAGCCGATGATACTGGACTGGAGGTTGACGCTCTAAATGGAGCTCCGGGGATTTATTCAGCACGCTATGCGGGAATTAACGTCTCTTATGAGGATAATGTTAGGAAATTACTTTCCGAGATGTCCTCAATTGACATGGATTCTAGAACTGCTCGCTTTAGAACGGTTGTTAGTTTTCATTCACAAAATAAGGAACTTTGGACCGAAGGTGTTATTGAAGGTAGTATAACCCTGGGCCCCATTGGAACAGGGGGATTTGGTTATGATCCAGTGTTCAGAGTGGAGCAAACTGGAAAAACTTTTGCAGAGATGACGAGGCGAGAGAAAAATAAAATAAGCCACAGGGGAGTGGCGCTAGAGAAAATGTGTAAACTATTAAAAGAAAACATAGAATAGGAAAGGATACTCTATCGAATACATTGCTATCAGTTAACTGAAAACTGAAAGTTGGTTATAAAACACATATACTCATTTATCTTGGGCATAATATTGCTTTTGTCCAATGCTCTATCTCCTTACCGAAACCTAATAGCGCAAGAGGTAGACTCTTTATTCTATAGCGATTTAGAATTGTATTCACAATTTCTATATCTTCCAGAATCTGATTTTGTTGTAAACCCGTTCCCGGATCATATAACAAATCTTATCCGATCTATTGATTCAACCTCCAATCCTAAGGGGATATTGAACATAAAATATGATAGCCGAGAAACAGAGATTGTTCTCGCAAAAGATTGGAGCGCCATAACAATATATGAATATATAGATGGTAAATCTTATAGGATGCCTTTCAGTTCAAGCGTAGAGTGGTATCTAAAAAAATATAACGAAAGAAAAAGTTATCTAAAGCTAATTGAAATAATGCAAAAAGATTCAAAAGATGGTTCTAGTAAACGAAAAGGTCAAATGATGGAAGTGGTGGGCGTGGATCTTGGCAATCTAGGACGTGCTTCTCTTAGTCTAAATGGGAACGTAACAATAACAGGGAACATGATATTTCAAGATCAAGAATTAGTCAGGTCATCACTTAGTCAAACACAGAATACACACTTAGAGTTTGATCAGAAACAGCATCTTAACATTCAGGGCAAGATTGGAGACAGGATAACGGTAAGTATGGATCAGGATTCTGAGAGGCAGTTTGACTGGGAGAATAACATACGGATTGCCTATGATGGCTTAGAAGATGATATTGTTCAAAAGATCGAAGCTGGGAATATTTCACTATCACTCCCCGCTACAAAGTATGTTACGTTTTCAGGTAAAAACCAGGGACTATTTGGGATTAAATCTATATCTAAACTAGGACCTATAGACATTACGACTATCGCTTCAATTGAAAAAGCAAAGAAGGAGCAGGAGGAGTATAAGGGAGGCGCTCAGTCGAATACACAGCAGATTCGTGATGTGGACTGGCTCAAAAACAGATACTTTTTTATTCACCCTTGGTTTAGAAATGGGGTTGACACAGCCGTTGTCCATGATCTTGTGATTCAACAGGTAAATATTCCGTCTTTTTATCCACTGCGTAATGGTTTACACTATATTGGTAATCTTGTGGTAAAGAATTTTGAGCTATATAAATCAATCAATACCAATGAAGCTGGAGCAGTCACAGGAACGGCATATATAAACCCTCTAAATCCGCTAGACTCAGCATATATTGATGATAATGAGACAGGGAATTTTATTAGACTAGAGGCAGGAACAAACTACGTACTTAGTGCAGACCTAGGTTATATACGATTAAGAGATATGGTAATGAATGAGATCCTTGGCTGTTCTTTTGTTTTAGAGGATCGTAATACAGGAGACACGGTGCTTGTCGTTGGCGCTCCTGCAGACTCCGCAGGGACAAATCTATCGTTGATGATGCTCAAGC
Organism: uncultured Fidelibacterota bacterium; assembly: GCA_913043185.1. Next base: position 13,470 of record CAJWMI010000016.1, read on the forward strand.
CTCGTAACAGCCACCCAAATCATCCTAGTTGGCCGCTTATGTTCAAAAATGTATACTATCTTGGAACCACACAGATTAATCAAGAAGGGTTTGAGGTTAAGATAATTAACAAACGTTCTACACCTGAGAGTGACCGTGACAGAGCAACTAGCTTACCATATATTACATTATTTGGCCTCGATAGCCTTGATGAAAACGGAGTCCGACAGTATGATGAAATAATTGATACCCAGTCAGGAAACATATTAAACATGCTTAATGGAGAGCTGATTATTCCATCTTTACATCCATTTGCACTTTCAGACTCATTACAAGGGGGGAATACGGCAGAAGAGTTAATAGGTCAGCTGGGCTCAGGACTTATGTATACTTCTTCGGTCAATTCAGAGGTTAACGGTGATAATAGATTTGTGATTGAGACCAAGTATAGTAATCAAAGTTCTACAATCAATCTAGGGTTTATGTTGGTAGAGGGCAGTGAAGAGGTGATTCAAAATAATATTGTTTTAAAGCGAGGCGTCGACTACCAGATTGATTATTTTACTGGTACAATAGTTCTTATGGGTAGCGCGGCCGAAGATCCTAATGCAGATTTAAAGGTTCGTTATGACAGGCATGAGATAGTGTCTTTTGATAAAAAAACAATCTTTGGAACCCGTGCACAGATGGATCTAGGAGAGAAATCATTTATTGGTGCCACGGCTCTTTATTATAATCAGTCAATAATGAACCAGAAAATAGAAGTTGGTTATGAGCCAACCCGTAACTTTATTTGGGATCTGAATGGACGGTATGAGTGGGAAATGGATGGTGTTACAAGATTTTTAGATAGGCTTCCTGTGATTGAAACAGATAAAATGACTAGTGTATCGGTCGAGGGTGAGATTGCGCAGGTTCTGCCTAATCCTAATTCGATAAATAATGCTTCCACTGGTGATCCTAACGGAGTAGCATTTATTGATGATTTTGAAGGCTCAAAACGTACAACTTCTCCATCTATCCAGCGCCGTTTTTGGAAAGAATCTTCGACCCCATATTATTATGATGAAGATTTGGGAATATTTTCTGGAACCTTTTCTCAACTTAATCGAGGTGAGCTCTTTTGGTATAATCCATATATACCAGTTCGAACTAGAGAGATTTGGCCAAATCAGTCAACCTCTGTACAAGCTGGAAATGAAACCACAGATGTTCTTGTTCTTAGACATCGTAAGAGGGCTCATCAAAAAAATGTAAAAAATGATTCAACGTGGGTTGGAGTTACCACGTCGCTCTATTCTGGAGATTATGACCAAACTCAGAGTAAGTTCTTTGAAATTTGGCTCAAGGGAACCAGGGGAAAATTAACTATAGATTTAGGTAAAATAAGTGAAGACTGGGACGGTAATAATGTGTTAAACACGGAAGATATCCCAGAAGCGGGCCTTACACTTGGTAATGGATTTTTAGAGGATCCAGAAGATACGGGATTAGATGGTTGCTTTGATGAGTTCGAAGATGGTTGGGGGGGCTGTCTTGAGCAGAATTCTTACCAATATTATATCGACCAGGGTGAGACAGAGTTGATTAATACAGAAAGCGATGTTGACCCTAATGATCCTAATGGAGATAATTGGAACTATGACCAAGGTAGCCAAGATTATTCTAAGGCGAACGGTACTGAGGGCAATGGAACTGGTTCAAAGATCCAGGAAGGTGGAAAATATCCAGACACTGAGGATCTAGACAGATCTGGATTTTTGGATAAGGTCAATGACTATTTCTCTGCAAGTTTTCATCTTACGGACACCACATATTTAGCAGGAGAAACGGAAAAAAATGGCATCCAAACAGGCTGGAAACTATATAGAATACCTTTGACTGATTTTAATAATGTAAGCTCGACTGAGTGGAATGAAATAAGATATATAAGATTAGCTGTATCCGATTTAGATTCTACATTTTCAACACTTCAGATAGCAAAAATTGAGATTGTTGGTAACGAGTGGCAAGAGTTAGGGATATATTCACCGCCTTATGAAAGTAGTCGTAATCTTTCGCCAGTGCTAAAAAAGGAAAATTTAATTGTTGATCCTAAAAGAGAGATAGAGACAGCTGATAAAAATATACCATCGTTTCAGATTGCCGTAATTAATACTGAAGATAATTCAGACTATCAGCCCCCAGATGGAGTAAAGGGTGAGTATGATAGGATAAACCAAATAAGGTCAAAAGAACAGTCTTTGGTAATGCAGTTTAATAATTTACCTCCTTATCACTCTGGATCGGCACAGAAGACATTATACACACTGAATGATGATCAAAAAAGAAGTTTCATGACATATGATCTAATGAAAATGTATGTATTTGGTAAAAGTCCATGGGTAACATATTTGAACACAGACGTTGAAATCTTTCTCAGGTTTGGACTCGGAGATGATTATTATGAGATTACCCAGCCTGTATACAGCGGATGGGATGAGGACAAAGGCAGGAATAGTATTGAGCTTGAACTGGACTGGTTGGCAGAGCTAAAACTGAAAGACTCGATCTCTGTAAAACGATTCAAAGAAACGGATATTTTTGTGGACTCTGCTGATGTAAAAAGATATATATATACCGATGACGAGGGAAGAAAAACAGGTAAACAAGTATATATCAAGGGCAAGCCAGCTCTCAACAGGATCCAATATTTTATTATGGGAGTAACAAATACTTCCGATAAAATTATCAGTGGTGAGGTCTGGGTAGATGAGCTCCGACTGAGCGGTGTAAAAAAAGATCGTGGTGTTGCTATGCGAGTACAGTCAACGCTGAAACTTGCAGACTTAGGTACAGCTAATTTTACCTATAGCAGGCAGGACGCAGACTTTCATCGTTTGCAAGAGAGACTATCAAAGGGAACAAGTACATCAGAAAATTTTAATATATCTGGAAGAATTGATATACATCGATTGTTACCAAGGTCATGGGGGTTTAGTCTACCAGTTAACGCTTCAATTAGCAGAGCCACCAATACCCCAAAATATTTTCCTGGTGAGGATATTTTGGTAGATAAAGTTGCGCCTCCTGATACAATTATTTCTCAGAGTGAGTCGATTAGCTTTAGTACATCTTTATCCAAAACTTCAAAATCCGATAATAAACTAATAAAGTATACGATTGACAATATAAAAACTAATTTTAGTGCATCACAGTCTAGATCATCTGATATCACATATACTCAAAAATGGTCAGAATCTTATTCAGGAAAAATAAGCTATAATTTCCCTTTTGGAAGGGATAACTACATAAGTCCATTAAAGTGGACCAAAGAAATTCCTGTCATCGGGTCTTTAAGTGATTGGCAACTTTATTATACGCCATCAGCGTTTAACACAGCACTAAATTTTACAGAGAAACTTTCATGGAATGAGACCAGGTCATCAATAAGGTCTCCTGATAGTTATAACTTTGGGCTCAGTAGAAATATGAACCTAGATTACAAATTTACAAATAGCCTGTCTACTAAATATGCTTGGGCCGGGCAGAGTAAGTTAAACGATTATCGAGGATATGCTTGGATGGCGTTGAAGAATCTAGACCCAGGACTTGTTACAAATGTGACTGAGACAATGAACACAACATATAGCCCACAATTTTTTAAGTGGCTAAAGCCAAACATGAGCTATAGTGCTAGCTACCGCTGGACAGATGACCTATCAAGAGAGGGACAAAATATTAGTTCTAATCTTAGGTTTAGCTCAAGTTTTACCCTCACTCCTGTACAGATCGTGGAATTATTATATAAGCCACCTTCAAGCAATACAAGAAACACAGGTCGAACTAGAAACAGTAGATCTAGGACAAGGGGAAAATCGGATGCTAATAATACAAAAAATAAAAAAGAGACGAAGGAAATAAAATCTCTAACATTTATTCATGGACTCATCGACAAGATAAATCCAATATCATTAAGCTATACAGAGACGCTTAACAGATCAGCCAATCAAGTGATTGGTGATGTCCCTGCTGGCTATAAATTTGGTTGGATTCCAGAACATGGCCTTCAGCAATCGGAAGAAGTTGGCACTAATCTTGGTAGCTGGGACCACAAAAGAGATGGCTCGCTTCGTTCTGGATTAAAACTATCAAGGTTAGTTACAATAAATTTTAATTTCTCTCAAAATTTTTCTAGTGTAGTCAGTGGTACGGGAGTTGAGCAGAGGACTATGACCAGAGATTATATTACATTTGATGAACTCTTTAAAGAGGGGACACCTTTCCCTGGATGGAGTTTTAGAGTTAGTGGCGTTGAGAAATGGCCGATTATTAAGTGGGTCGCAAAGAGCGCTTCACTTGATCATAGCTACGCTGGCAAAGAAACAAGGTCCTGGCAGTTTGAGGATGTGACACCAGAAGATATGGGCTTTTTTGACTTAGGAAGTTTTGTAAAAGATTATAAAGACTATGAGCGCTCTTCTAGAATAAATATGAATTACTCGCCACTGCTAGGTTTAAACATGAGCCTGAAAAAAAATATTTCCCTCACATTCAGACACAACAGAAACCTATCCCTAGATGAGCTACCAACTGGCCTTACCATAAGAAAAGATCATAGTTATACATCTACAGCGACCTATACTCATAGAGGCGGGATGACGATACCAATTCCTTATTATGGAGATCTCAAGCTGAACAATAATGTCAGTTTTACACTAAATTTTGATATGAATGATAGTAAAGAGTTCAAATCTGGGGATAAAATTGATCTTGAGGAAGGTGCGTTTTCTTCAAACTGGAAAGCTGGATTAAGGATTTCGTACCAGTTTTCAAATAAAATATCTGGTGGCTTACGCTATGAGTATAGGGAGAGTGATAGTAGGACGATGGGTGAGAAAGTAGACAGAGATTTTGGCTTCGATATTAACATTGCGATAACAGGATAGGGATGCGTTTTATTATCATATTTTCTTTCCTTTCAGCCGTGCAACTAAGCTGTGATACAGGGCTGCCTGTTTTTGATGGGCAAAGGTCTTATAAACACCTTGTAGATCAGTGTGATTTTGGACCAAGACATCCGGGTTCAGCGGGTCATATGGCAACAAAAAAATATATCACGGATCTAGTTAAAGACCTTGCCGATACTCTATTATTACAGGAATTCTCGTACGATGTTTATGGAAAGGAGGGGACTTATAATGGTACAAATATAATTGCGAGATTCAATCCTTCAAACCTAGAGCAGGTTCTTATAGGTGCACACTGGGACACCAGACCATGGGCTGATAGAGATAAGGATAGTGCTAACAATGATAAGCCAATTATTGGAGCCAATGATGGAGCATCTGGTGTGGCTGTACTCCTTGAGCTCGCAAGATTGCTTAAACTTTCTTCTCCGCCAATAGGCATCAACCTGGTCTTTTTTGATGCTGAAGACAGTGGCGTCCCTGGAAATAATGAGAGCTATTGTAAGGGCTCTATTTATTTTTCAAAGAATCTCCCTATCAAAGGAATAAAAGAAGGTATAATCCTAGATATGGTTGGCGATAGAGAGCTATCGCTTCCGATAGAAAGATACTCGCTGAATTTTCATGGAAAACTTGTTCGAAAGCTGTGGGACAGGGCTAAAGATATGGGGCTCAATGCTTTCAAGGGTGTAGTCGGGCCTGCTATTTATGATGATCACGTCCCTTTAAACCAGTATGCGAGCATTCCTACTATAGACATTATTGATTTTAAATATCCAAACTCTTTTACAAATTATTGGCATACAATGAATGATATACCGGAAAATTGCAGTGCACATAGTCTCCAGCAGGTTGGGAAGCTGATGGTGGACTACATATATAATCGTAAATTCTATAATCCATAGAGCAGCTAACGTGTTAAAGTAGAATGCATACTAATAAACTAAATATTTTGATTTTGATTTTATTCTTTTGTGGGTGTACTGTGAAAGACTCAGATGATGATTCACTAGCCTATATATCTGATGCTCAGTTTAATTTTCATCAGGATGTGAATTTGCTTTATGTTAGTGCTAGGGTTTTGCCTGAGGCAGAAGGTAAAATTCTTGATAACGTGATTGTTGAATGGTACGGAACCAGAGAAGATAATTCTCCGGATAGTTTGACTTTAAAAGATAATGGCATGGACGGCGATATTATTGCAGAGGATGATATATATACTTTAAAGTTTCAGAATGACAGTACGGTTATCAATAATACCCTTGGGGATGACTCTGGTAGCGTATATATTAATATTTTAGCCATTTATGTTGGACAAACAGAAACAATGTCTGCCTCTTTTAAGATCGGGAATATTATTCCAAGAATAATTAGTATTTCATCTCCTGACACAATTACCAGGCCTTCTGGCGCCACTCTATCACTGCACCTTGTTAGTGCTACTGTTTTTGATGCGGATGGGCTGGATAATATAAAGTGGGTTGGGTTTACCTCTTATCATGTTGAGGGAGACTCAATGATGAACAAAGGTAATTATATTTATTTGTATGACGATGGCAGTGAGAATATTATATACCTACCTGATATAACGAGTGGTGATGTAACCAGCAGCGATGGGACCTATAGTTTTAAAATACCTGTATTTGGTAGTGGAAACACTGACCCGGAGTATCAGACAAAAACAGGAACATTCCGATGGGAGTTTATTACACAGGATAAGGAGGATGAATACAGCCTCCCGACTACACATGAAGTCGTTATTCAATAATATTTTTTTGCATTTAGCATCACTGGCTATTATTTATGGTCAAATCGCTTCGCCTACAAGGTTTAGTTTGAAATCAGCCACTGATGGTGAGGTATCCTATTTCGATGACGGCTTTGCCAGCAACGTAGTCGCAGAGATTCGGTTAATGGGTGACTCACTAACATGGTTTGGTACTGGCCGAGGGCTGTCAATGCATGATGGAAACTCTGCATTTACTTACCAGTCAACCACTGATTCAATAGTCGATGTTTTGAGCAATCCAAGTGCGGTTACGAATGCACTGCCATATGGCGGAGTTTCTGCTATTGCTACGATAAAAGATTCGCTGGTAGTGGCATTTGCTGGAGATGATAACGATACTCCTATAGGGCTGGGATTGGCGATCGCATCGGATGCTGGTTCCTGGTATGACACTCCTCCAACAACGGTCATGGAATATAGTTTTTTATGGGACAGTCTAGGCACAGACACTACCAATGGCGCTTATTTCGGATTTGACAGCGAATATCAGCCTGGCACGGGGTATACAGGAAGTTTTATGGTACTCAGTCCCGTAAATGAATCAGACAGAATAAGCATGTTGGATAGTATTCGGGCAAATACAGTAATAAAAATTAGAAATAGTAATTCTTCAAGAGTTTTATACTTTACCGTGGAATCAGTATCTGAGTTTGGTGTGGGTCAGATTCAGCTTTTAATTGTTCCGGGTTCAATAAGTTATACCTCCGCGTATGACAAAGGTTTCACCAACTATGAGCCAATTGTTTTTGGGATCACAAAAGCCACAAAAGCCATCCAGTGGCAGTATCTACCTCAGCCAACAGATAGAGAATCAGACATAGAGGTCCCTTTTGGAGAAGGTTATTTCTGGCAGCTGCCGGTCACAGTGCCCCAGGCAAATGTTACTTATGATGCCTCTATCTCAGGTAAGTATCTATGGGTCGCAAGTTGGGCAGGTGGGTTGCGAAGGTATGACCTATCTATTAGTCTAAGAAAGCCGCAGAACATACCTATGCCTATGGACTGGCAAAATGCTTTGTCTACCTGCCAAGATAGTGCATTTGTAGATACCTCATCGCTTATCACTGGTGATGAGATACCGATACTAAAAAATTATTATCTAAATCCTCGTGACCCTGCCGATGGAGGAAACCATAATCATAAAGCTTTTTCTGTATTAGCATATGGAGAAAGGGTCTGGGTTGGGACAGCAAATGGTATTAATAAAGGAAGGTTAATTGAGGAGATAACACAAATATCTCCAAATGAGTATGAGATCTTAAGTTGTATAGAGTGGGACCATTATAAGTATCCCACTAGCGGGCTCTCGGGAAACTTTGTTGTTGGGCTAGCGAAGCAAGTATGGAGAGGACAAACAACCGTATGGGCTGCAACTGTAAGCACTGGCGAAACGGGAGAGATGCAAGGTCTGAGCTACTCACGAGATGATGGTGTTTCTTGGCAGACAGCTCTTATTGGAGAGAGGGTATATAATATCGATGCGAAAGACTCATTGGTGTTTGTAGCAACCAAATCAGGGCTATGGAAAAGTTTAGACGGTGAAAACTGGGCCAGGTTTGACCCTGCAATTGAAAAAAGTGTGCTCAACCAAAAGCAGATACTAACGAACACCGTTTATGCTGTTTCAATTGATGATCGTGATACAATTCCTAAGCTTTGGATTGGCACTCCTGATGGGGTAGCTTTATCTCCTGACGTTCAGGGCAGTACGTGGGAAATATATCAGGCGGATCATGATCCGAAAGAGGTCTATGCTTATCCAAATCCTTTTTCACCATTATCTCACAATCAGCTAGAGAATGATGGGTATGTTCGTTTTCATATTGGTAACATTGTAAACAAAGAGGTAAAGCTAGATATTTTTAATTTTGCTATGGAGAAAGTGCACTCAAAAATTTATAATCTAAATTCTTACTATGGAGCTCTCAAGTGGGACGGTCGTGATATGACTGGGAATCATGTGGCGAATGGTGTTTATTTTATTAGGCTCAATTTTTCTAGCTCAAGAAATCAATCTCCAGGTGATAATTGGACAAAATTAATCGTAGTAAAATGAGAAAATATTTATACACACACATATTATTTATTACAGTCTTATTTTCTCAAGATTATGGGGGCCTTTCTGGCAGTTTTTTGAGGCTTGGTATTACGGCTCGTTCTATTGCGATGGGAGGTGCTTTTACCGCAGAAAAAGACCATGGTTTTGCTACTTTCTATAATCCGGCATGGGCAGCATTTTTGATAAACAGACAGGTTGGCCTTTCTTATTCAAGCATGTCTTTAGATAGGAGACTCTCAGGTCTTAGTTTTGCAACGCCTTTGCCTCCGACTGCTGGCTTGGGTATTGCCTGGATCAGCGCTGGTGTTACAGATATTCAAGGCAGAAACAGTGCTGGTGAAAAAACAACAATGATGCAGACTGGAGAGGATGCTTTAATGATATCTTTTGCACAAAGGATACTGCCTTGGTTTTCTTTTGGTGCAAATATTAAAATTCTACAGAATCAGTTACCGATAAATGAGTCTTATAAAGGGAGTGGTATTGGTTTTGATATTGGTTTTTTAATTAAATCAGGTAAATCAACCACGTTTGGTTTAATGATACAAGATCTAAACTCAATGTATAACTGGGACTCGGGGGATCTTTATGCTGAAGGAAGGATCTACAGTGAATATTTCCCTACTATATATAGGCTTGGAACAAAGTTTATATACAAAAGCATACTTGTAGTCGCGGACGCTGGTTTTATCACAAACTATAGAGTCGGAAAAGAAGTGTCAGAGGATACTTTTATTAATCTATCACCTAGAATAGGTATTGAATATACCTACATGGATCTATACTATTTTCGTGGGGGACTTGGAAATGGAAGAATTGCATTTGGATGGGGTCTTGAGTATGACCTAATCAAAGACCATGACTCACGTATAGACTATACTTTTTCAATGGACTGGGCTTCACAATTAGCGCACACGTTTTCTTATGGGTTCAACTTTTAGAACATTTATTATTTATCTTACTTTTTATTGTTCTGCATTGTCTGCTATTGGCACTCAGTTTTTGACCTTCCCTGAAAACGCGTATGATCTTGCTATGGGGGCCCATGTTTCTTTTGGGGGCTCAGCCAGTGTGAATCCTGCGCTTATAGAGGCTGCCCAGTCTTCTCCATCATTATATTTTAATTCCGGGCAATGGTATGGAGATATAGGAATGTCTGGAGTTAGCTATGTTCACAAAGTTGGAAACTATAATAATAAAATTTTTTTGAGACAGGCTGGTGTTTCTGATCTAGAGTATAGAGAAGACAGACCATCAGATGACCCCAATACAACCTTCGCTGCCTATGGATTTTCAATCGGGTCTGGACTTTCATACAAGACCTCTATTGGTCAGATTGGGGCTACCATTAGTGCACTTTATTTTACTATTTATGATCAACATTCTACAGGCGTTTCTGTAGATCTTGGGTATTCAAACGTTTTTAGTAATGGCTGGGGAATCGGCGCATCTCTATTGAACATTGGTACTGCTTCAAAGTTTTATCAAGAAAAACCAAATTTACCGACTCGGGTACTAGCAGGGGTTTCTAAAGATTTAGTATTAAATAGCATCAAAAATAATTTTCATATAACCAGTGAGTTTTCATCATTGAATGATGTCTGGAAAATAAAAATGGGTAACTATGCTCAGTGGAAGCAAATAAGGCTACTTGGTGGTTTTTCTACTACGAAGCATTCGACCTCATTATCATTTGGATCTGGTTTTGTATATGGTCGTTTTGGTGTAACCTATGCGATACGTTTTGGATCGCAGGATATTGGTGTTCCCCAAAATTTTAGTATGAGCTTTCGGTTACCCTAGTGCAGCAGGACTATAGAACTTTAGCGATTTATATTTTAACGCTCTTTGTTGTGGTACTGCTAATTGTATTAAAAAAACAGCAAGATCATTTAACAGAATTAGAGAATGACATTGTTGAGACCGAAATAACAACAATATCCCCGGATACATTAGAAGAGCAAACAAGCAGCCAAGCCCCGGTCGAAACTGCTAAGGTGCCAATGAGAGGTGTTATAGGTTTAATTATTGATGATTTTGGTTATCGTAATGACCATGTTTCAAACGGATTTTTACAGCTCCCTGGAAAACTAACCTATGCAATAATCCCGGGCCATGATTACAGTCAATTATTTTCCAAAAAGGCGTATGATGCTGGGTATGAGATTATTGTTCACCTGCCTATGGAAAATATTGGCAAAACATATGGCGAAGAGGAATATGTGTTGATGTCATATTTTCAGGATGACGAAATAAAAAATAGGATTAATAAGGCATTCGATCATCTTCCGGAGTCAATCGGATTAAATAATCATCAGGGTTCAAGAGGGACCGCAGATTCTCGTGTTATGACCCTGCTTGCTGGCGTAATAAAAGAGAAAAAGAAATTTTTCCTTGATAGCAGAACTACTAATAACTCGTTAGCAGAGACGACAATGCGCAAGTATGGAGTCCCCACTAACAAGAGAGATATTTTTTTAGATAATGAGTTAGATGAGGAAAAAATTAAGATACAGCTGCTAAAGCTTGCTGACACTTCTGAAGAGAAGGGCATCGCAATCGGTATCGGGCATGTTAAGCCTCAGACTCTGAATGTGCTCGCGAAAGAGATTCCTGTATTGCAGGAAAAAGGTTTCCGATTCGAATTTGTATCCAACCTGGTATACTGATACTGATGCCAATCCTTTGCAGAGTAACCCGTGGAGATTTAACAGAAAGCATACACGTTATTTTTGCGACTGTTGTTGATGATATGGGTACTGTTCTCTATTCAGCGGGTGACTCTAATTATCTAACCTGCATAAGGTCCTCTTTAAAACCTTTTCAGGCGGCTGCATCTATCAAAGCAGGAGCGATAGACGCTGCAGGTTTTGCCGATGATGAGATTGCTCTGATGTGTGCGTCTCACTTAGGAGAAAGTGTTCATGTCAATACCGCAGAAAGCATGTTAAACAAACTTGGGTATACTGTTGATAATTATGAGTGTGGTGTTCATCCTCCAGCAGATATTACTTCCAGACACGATCTAATTCGATCAGCCAAAGACCCTAACCCACTTCATAATAATTGCAGCGGAAAGCATGCGGGGATGTTATCACTTGCAAAACATCTTGTGGGAGAGCCTGAAGGATATATCAATCCTGATCATCCTGTACAAAAATATATTTATAAGCTTTTAAAGGATTATACAGGGATTGAAGATATTCCTATGGAAACGGACGGCTGCTCAGTACCGACAGCGTTTTTTACATTAGAAACAATTGCACGATTATATCAGTTATTAGCTACAGATAAATACGCTGAGCTAGTTCGTGCTTATAACGCGATGATATCTCACCCATATAATGTGGCAGGAAAAGGCCACTTTGATACTAAATTCATCGAGGCATTACAAGGCAATGGTGTAACAAAAGGTGGCGGAGAGTCTGTAAGAGGTATTGCGCTTAGAAATAGAGACGGGAAAAATATTGGCATATCATTAAAAGTGCTAGATGGTAGCAGTAGGGCAATGCCTATCGGAACAATTAAGCTTCTGGAACACCTAGAGCTATTAACAAAAAAAGAACTTTCAAGCCTAGAAGAATTTCGTGAGAGAGATCGAAAAAATTGTCGAGATAAAAATATCGGCCGTGTAGAAGTATTTGT
>CAJWMI010000017.1 GCA_913043185.1 uncultured Fidelibacterota bacterium
TTACATTGGTCATCTTTGGAATAGGATTTATGGAAGGGGCGATGAATAATTTTCTCCAAAGTACGGCTGTTATCTCTAGTGGTCATGTAAAAGTTGTTACGAAAGCCTATAAAAAAGAAAGCAACCAGCTTCCTAATGATCTTGCACTATTTGATATTGAAAATATTATTCAAACACTCATTGATATGTACCCGGATTATTTTTGGACACCTAGAATCACATTTGGCGGATTATTAGATGTACCTGATAAAAATGGTGAGACAAAAGAACAAGCTCCTGTTTTTGCGCTCGGAATTGATTTCTTTTCAGAGAAATCTCGCCAAGTGGAAATATGGGAACTAGAAAAATGTCTAATAAGTGGACGCCTACCAAAAGATAGAGACGATGCACTGGTAAGTACAAAACTAGCTAAACAGTTAGGCATTGGATCTGGCAGTTCTATAACTCTGATAGGTTCGACTATGGATAATGCTTTTACTACATATAATTTTAATGTAGTTGGAACATTTAATTTGTATAAGGGCCAAACAGATAGACAGATGATGCTGGTTGATATCTCTGGTGCAAGACAGGCTCTTGATATGGAAGATGCTGCATCAGAAATATTAGGCTATCATAATTCTCTTTATTATCATGATGAGGAGGCAGTAACAATCCGTAAGCATTTTAATATAACATACAGTGATAGTATCGCCCAGATTCTAAGAAATGAAGAGTCGAAGGATATTCTATCATATATGAATGGGTGGAATGAAATTAATACAATTGAAAAAAGTAAGCTCCCTCAACAAAGATCAAATGCGCTATTTGACAATCAAATGTATGATAACTCTGAAGAATGGGGAGAGCTATCCGTTGAAGACCCTTCTATATATACCCCAACTATGGTTGCTCTAAGAGACGACAGTCAACTAGCAACCATGGTGGATTTTAGTAATGTAGCATTGGGGGTCATGGCAGGAATATTCCTGGTAATTGTTATGATCGTTTTGTGGAACATGGGACTGATGAATGGACTTCGCCGCTATGGAGAGATTGGCCTTCGACTTGCAATAGGAGAGTCTAAGGGACAGGTTTATCGGTCGATGATAAGTGAGGCAGTTCTTATTGGTTTTGTAGGAACATTAATAGGAACAATTTTTGGTATATCTCTAACCTATTACGTCCAAGAGTTTGGCATAGACTATTCAGAGGCAATAAACCAACTTTCAACCACAATGGTAATGCCTAATGTATTTTATGCCAAAGTAACACCAGAATTATATTATATAGGATTTATCCCTGGTGTTTTAGCAACAGTTTTAGGAACAATGCTCGCTGGTCTTGCTATTTATAAGCGAGAAATGTCACAATTGTTTAAGGAGCTTGAAACATGAGAAATATTCTGTTTTTATTTTTTCTGTTCTCTTTTTTACTTCCTCAGACTGACCGGATGAGTGCTGACGATATCATGAAAGCAATGGATGAAAATCTGAATGCAGAATCTAGAATAATCACCAGTAAAATGGTTGTCCGAGGCAGGCGTAGCAGTAGAACGATTGAGTCAAAAAACTGGGTAGTTGGTACAGATCTCGCCTTTACCGAATATCTATCCCCACCAAGAGAAGCAGGAACAAAAATGTTAAAACTCGGAGACAAGTTGTGGACATACTCTCCTCAGACTGACCGAGTTATCCAGATTTCTGGTCACATGCTCAGACAGTCTGTAATGGGTTCTGATATGTCATACAACGATATGATGGAAGACCGGCCCATAGAAGAGCTTTATGACGCAACCATAGAAGGATCAGTCGAGATAGATGGTAGAGACCACTGGATCATGGTACTAGATGCAAAAGTAAAAGGACTCTCTTATCCAAAAAGAAGGTCGTGGGTCGATAAAGAATACCTGCTGCCAATCAAAGAAGAGCTCTATGCTAAAAGTGGAAAACTTCTTAAAACTGCATCATTGCATGGGATTAAAAAGGTACAGGGACGGTGGTTCCCTTCCAAATTTGTTTACAAAGATGAGCTAAAAAGAAATAGTAAAGGGACAGAGTGGATAATAGATAATATCGAGTTTAATAAAAAAATACCTGACTCTAGATTTTCAAAGGCTCTACTTCGAAAGTAACATAACCGTTTCAATATGTGGAGTATGTGGAAACATATCCACCATTACTGAATTTTTAATTTTATACCCGTTCTCAGTGAGGATCTGTGCATCTCGAGCCTGAGTAGTCGGATTGCAGGAAACATAAATAATTTTCTTGGCTTTTAATTTGTGCAAATAGCCTGACATATCTGGATGCATCCCTGCACGTGGAGGATCAACAACAATCACATCCGGCTTTGGTACCTTTCTCGGTAATTGTCCGGTTTTAAAAAAAGTATCCAGATTTGCTTTTAAAAAATGTACATTATCAATATTATTAATCACCGAATTTTTTTCTGCATTCTCCAACGATGATCTTATTACCTCAAACCCATAAACCTCTTTCGCATTTTTTGCTAAGTATAACGCGATACTTCCAGTTCCACAATAGAGGTCATATACAACCTCTTTACCAGTTAGGCCTGCCGCCTTTACAACCTCACTATATAGCGTCTCACCCTGGTATGTATTCGTCTGGAAAAATGAGTTGGCAGAAATTTCAAATGTTAATTCTCCGATTCTTTCTTCAATATATGAATTTCCAAAAATCAAATTCTCAAACTCCCCATAGGCAACATCCGCCTTGCGAGTGTTTACATTATTAACCATTGATGTTATTTCAGAGATTTCATCTAACAATCTATCAATTAATGGCGATAGTTTATTTATGTCATCGTATGCTGTTACAATATTTACCATTAGCTGATCCGTGTTTATCCCAAACCTGAGCATTAGGTGTCGCAAAAACCCCACATTGGTTTTTGGATTATATGGTTTTAGATCTGGATGTTTTAAACATACTTCTTGTGCGACAGATAAAATTTTATTCCCGATTTCAGGCTGGATATGACACTCATCTATATTAAGAATTTTATCAAATCTTCCAGGGATATGTAGGCCCAAGGCAAAAGAGCTGTCTACGCCTTTTGGCTCTGACTCAAGCACCCAACGATTAGGAGAAAAAGTAAACTCCATTTTATTTCGATAGTTATATACGGGATCAGCGCCTTTTATTTCATTTAGTTTAAAATCAACAAACCCACCAAGCCTTTGAAATGCTTCTTCTACTTGTTTTTCTTTTTCTTTTAATTGTTCTTTATAAGATAAGCTCTGAAGCTTGCTGCAGATCCAATAGTGTTTGCATTTGACCTTTATAGCATTTGGAGACTCTTTAATAACGCTGGTTACCCTTGCCTCAGCATATCCTTTTTTCTTTTTATATATAAAAGCTTTAACAATCTGACCCGGGATAGCATTTTTTACAAAAATAACAAAGTTATCAATTTTAGCCAGGCCCATTCCTCCATATACCAACGATTCAATCTTTAGCTCAGCCTCTAATCCTTTTTTGATTGTTAAGGAATCATTCATTTATTATAGAAATCGCATTACTTGTACCAATACGATTTGCTCCAGCTTTTACTAATACTTTTAAATCTGTTAGGGTTTTAATGCCGCCACTTGCTTTTATACCCATGTCAGAGCCAACCGTTTTACGAATTAGTTTAACATCCTCTTCTGTTGCACCCGAAAATGAAAAACCTGTAGATGTCTTGATAAAATCAGCACCAGCATTTACTGCAAGTTCTGAGACTATTTTTTTTTCTTTATCATTTAAAAGACAAGTTTCTATGATAACTTTTACAACGTTTCCATCTGCAGCATCTACTACCTTTTCTATTTCAGACTTTATAAATCTAGTGTCTCCCTCTTTAAGAGCAGAAATATTGACGACCATATCTAACTCTTCAGCTCCTAAATGAGTTAAATATCTTGATTCTGCAAATTTCATTTCCCGGGAATCAGCGCCTAAAGGAAATCCCACAACCGTACACACTTTTGGGTTTTCGCTATTTAATATTTCTGATGCTAGTGGGACAAATACTGGATTTACACATACAGAAGCAAAATCATTATCCACAGCCTCTTTACATAAATTTTCTATATCTGATTTAGACGCAGTTTGACTGAGGTTTGTATGATCAATATAGGTTGACACAGATTCGATCATAAAAGACTTTTAACTTTAAATATTAAATCTTCCGCCTCTTTCTCTGAGGGGCCTTCAGCATATATCCTCATTATTGGTTCAGTGTTTGAGCTTCTAAGATGAACCCACTTGTCATCCCATATAAATTTTATCCCATCCATCGTATTTTTTTCTGTATCAGAGAAAAGGTTGCTTACTTTATTTAAAAGTTGGTCTTTATCTAAACCCTCAATACTCACTTTATCCTTAACTATTTTATACTGGGGCAGTGTATTATAAATCGAGCCGAGAGTTTTTGGAGATTGTGACATCCGGTTCAAAACCATTGTAGCTGCTACTAGAGAGTCCCTGCCTAGGTGACACTCTCTAAGAATGACTCCGCCATTGCCCTCTCCACCAAATTTTGATCCAATATCATTCATTTTATTTACAACATTTATTTCACCAACGGCAGTGCGTTCAACGGAACAATTACTAGCATCAGCTAATTTATCTAAGGCTAACGATGTAGATAGATTGGTAACAAATGTTTCTTCTGATCTCATAGACTTTATATAACCATCTGCTGCGAGTACTAGAGTATACTCTTCACCAAGAGGTTTTCCACTTTCATCTACTACTGCAAGTCTATCAGCATCTGGATCTATTGCAAAACCCACATCAGCGTTTTGACTTGTCACATGTTTGGATAATTCTGAAAGATTTTCAGGTAGTGGTTCTGTGCCTCGAGTAAAGATACCATTAGGTTCACAGTTTAACCTTATAACCTCACAACCCAGTAGATCTAGCATTGCTGGCAATGCATGTGAGCCGGCACCATTAACAGCATCGATTACAACTTTAAATTTTCTTTCTCTGATTTTATCTAAACTGATACATTTTAAAGAAGTACACTTAATTGTATGTTTATGGATTGCGTTTTTTTCTTCCCACATCATACCTTTTTCTATATCATCTGAATTATCAGGTATAAAATTATCCGCATATTCAAAAAGTTTCTCACAATCCTTTAAATGGAAAAATGTACTGTCCTCTCTGACAAATTTTATTCCGTTCCATTCTATTGGATTATGGCTAGCGGTTATAATAAATCCACCGACTGCCTCAGTAGTATGCACCATGTACTGAATCGTTGGAGTCGGAACGATTCCACAATAAATTACTGTCCTACCTAGCCTGAGAAGTTCTTGTATCATTATTTCAATGATAGTCTCTCCAGAGACACGGCTATCTCTACCAGCATATATAACCCCCGGATTAAGACAATTATGCAGTGCGTTTGCGTACTGGATAATAGTATTTTCTGTTAGATCTTCTTTTACGAGACCTCGTATTCCGGATATACTTCTAATTAACATTGCAAAAATCGTATCATAAAATAATTATATATAGTGTTACCTAAACCAAGAATAGTAATGTGAAATAAAAAAGGGCTCGATCTAAGATGAGCCCTTCATACCTAATCGTTATAGAAAACTGTTAACTGCGACCTTGTCTATTATTCGTTGGTCGCCTCGCCCTACGCCTTCTAGCAGCCCGTGGATTGTTTCTTAGAGCTTCAATTCTTGCCATTCTGGCCTTTCTCCTGGTAGCCTTCTTTCTGGCCTCTCGCTTTTCATCACTAGGCTTAATATAAAAAGATCTACTGCGAAGCTCTCTCAGTACTCCTGCCCGCTCCCATTTCTTTTTAAACCTTCGTAAGGCTCTTTCCAGAGATTCTTTGTCTCTTACTTGTATTTCTACCACTTGATTCACCTCCTAAAGGATTTTTGTGGTATATTAAAATTGCCGCGAATTTTAATCGTGCATCAGTTTAGATACAAGGATTAAACCAATGAGGCAAACTCCTGTACCGTTAACGTCTCGGGCCTCCTTGAAAAATTTATTTTTTCTTTCACTTGATCAGAAATATCCCAACTGCCAAGTGAATTTCTTAACATTTTTCTCCTTTGATTGAATGCGGCTCTAACTAATTTATTAAATATAATATATTTATGATCTTCAATGAGCGCCTTTCTTTTTTTCGTAAACCGTATGAATGCTGAGTCTACTTTTGGCTTAGGTATAAATACTGTTGGAGGGATTGTAAAACAATAATCAACATCTAAATAGGCACCGACTACCACTGTCAATCGACTATATTCTTTGGTCCCTACTTTTGCGATTAATCGATGTGCCACCTCTTTTTGGACCATAATAAATGCGTCAGACCAATAATCAAGTTGTTCTATTAACCAAAATATTATCTGGGAAGTAATATTATAGGGTATATTGCCTATTACTCTTACTGGATTATCAATGTCTAAATCATAAATATTAGTTTTTAATATATCTTTATTAACAACTTTTAATTTTTTTAACCGTCTTGAATTATTCAGTTTATTAACGAGCACCGGATCAATTTCAATAGAAACCATTTTTTTTACTTCGGGTAGAATTATTTTCGTTAGCACTCCTTCACCAGGGCCAATTTCTAAAATATTATCAGAGTCTATTGGGCCTATTGTCCGATATATTTTTTTAACAATATTTGGGTCTATTAAAAAATTCTGTCCCCATTTTTTCCTAAAAGAATGTGTCTCTTTGTTAATCAAACCAGAAAATATTTATGATAGATTAAAAAGTGTTTTTGCATTTTTTGTTGTAATAGTAGATATGTTTTTAATATCAGAACTAAAAATTTCAGCTAGTTTTTCTGCAACATATCTTGTTCTACCAGGTTCATTAGTTTTACCTCTAAATGGCACAGGACTTAGAAAAGGTGAATCGGTTTCTACTAATAATCTATCTAATGGTAATTTCTTGGCTACCTTTGGTAGATGACTATTCTTAAAGGTTAAATTCCCAGAAAAAGATATATAAAAACCCATATCAATTAATTTCATTGCGACTTCATAAGAACTGGAAAAACAATGGGCGACTCCTTTTACATTTGAAAAATCTGATAATATATTAATAATATCCTCATCTGCTTCTCGATTATGAAACACAATTGGTTTATTGATTTCTTGAGCAAGTTGAAGCTGATCTTTAAATATAATTTTTTGACTATGTGGATTAGAAATATTTCTAAAATAGTCTAGGCCCATTTCTCCAACGGCAACAATTTTTTCATTTGCTAAAAGATCCCTAAGTTTATTTATATAATTGTTTTCAGCTTTTTCAGCATCGTGAGGATGTATTCCGGCTGTTGAATAAATATTTTCGTATTGCTGGGTCAGATTAAAACTTTCAATAGAATCACTTAAATCTGTGCCTACACATATAAATGTTGTAACACCTAATTCCTGGGCACGGTTTAAAACACCATCTAAATCTTTTAATAATTCATCAAAATAAAGGTGGCAATGAGTATCAACTAACATTAATGATTATCAGTATTTATTCTCGGAAATAATGGTTTGTGGTCACCTAATCTTGTACCAGATTTTAATCCTCCCCAATTTCTATCTACTGATTCTGTGTTTAGAACGGATAGTAATATTTGTATTCTCTGAGGCATAATTGGAGAAAGAAGTACAGCACATATTCTTAATGCTTCTGCTCCTGTATATAAAACAGTCCCAGCAGATTTTGAGTCTTCTTTAACAAGTTTCCACGGTGTCATATGTTCAAAATATCTATTGATGTTGCGAACAAATTGAAGAGTTTCTTCAATTGCCTCATTAATTGACATTCTTGACATATTATTGTCAAATTTTTGGACTAATTCTATTGAAATTGATTTTAATCTTTTTTCTTCATCACCCAAAGATGAAACTTCAGGCATATACCCATCATAGTTTTTATTAATAAGGGTAGCAATGCGACTTAATAGGTTCCCAAAATCATTAGCTAGGTCACTGTTATATCTATTAATAAAAGACTTAAGAGTAAAGTTTGCGTCTTGTCCAAGGACCATTTCTCTCATGAGATAATATCGAACAGGATCAACGCCATAGTCATCAATGAGATCCATCGGGTTAATCACATTCCCACTAGACTTGCTCATTTTTTCATCTCCCATAAGCCACCACCCGTGTGCAAAAATTGTTTTTGGGAGCTCAATCCCGGCAGACATAAGCATCGTAGGCCAATATACAGTATGAGTAGTTAAAATATCCTTCCCGATTAAATGCATATTTGCTGGCCAATATTTATCAAATGAAATATTATCATCTAAGAACCCAGGAGCAGTGATATAATTAATTAAAGCATCAAACCATACATACGTCACATATCCTGAATCAAATGGTAGCTCAATACCCCAGCTCAATCTTGACTTAGGTCTTGATATACATAAATCATTTAACGGTTGTTTTAAAAATCCTAATATTTCATTTTTTCTGTGTTCAGGTTGTATAAACTTAGGATTAGAATTAATATGAGCTATAAGCGCTTTTTGGTATTTGCTCATTCTGAAAAAATAATTTTTTTCTTTTAGTTTTTTAATATCACGAAATTGACCAGTATCTGCTTCTTTCTCCGTAATAAATCTCTCTTCAGATACTGAGTAAAGACCTTCATATTCATCTTCATAAATATCACCAGCATTATATACTATTTTTAATATTTCTTTTACTACATTCTTGTGCCTGTTTTCTGTCGTCCGGATAAAATCATCGTTTGATATGTGTAGTCTTTCCCATAGAGATGTAAACCTCTTAGACATTTGATTACAATGATCTGTTGGGTCAATCCCCCGCTTTGTTGCAGCATCTTGAACTTTTTGACCATGCTCATCTAGCCCTGTAAGAAAAAAAGAGTCGCGCCCAAGTTGTTTTTGATATCTAGATAACACATCTGCCAAAATGGTTGTATATGCATGTCCTATGTGCGGGATATCATTAACATAATAAATTGGGGTTGTGATATAGAATGATTTATTCATGTATATGTTTTTGAATATCAAGTATCAAATTCAATATTATTAGTGGCATATATAAATTCTGAGAAACAGATTTCATTACATCCTCTAGACATAATACAATTGCATAAATATTCGCTGTTGGATAGGTTTGGCTAAATGAAACTATCTGGGAATGTAAATTTGTATCATCAAAATCACTTTTTAATCCCTGTCGATGTTTATTTACACACTTAAACCATAATGAAATTAAATTTATATGATAGCTAAACTCTAGTTGGTCACTTGCACATAGATGGCTATAATGATCAATAAACTTTCTCCACTGATCCGGATTCTGATTTATGAGCGTAGTAGATAATTTTTCTATTGTATTTATTATCTTGTTAATTGGTTGATCAGATAATGCTTTAGCCTGATGTATATTGCCTCTACAAATAGAAACTAAAAATTTTGCATCTTTTTCTTTAACCTTTCTTTTCAAAAACCATTCAAAAATATAATCATTTGGCAACGCCGGTATATCAATTGCTTGGCAACGGGAGACAAGGGTTTCAAATAACATTTTTTTATAATCCGTTACGAGTATTATCGTAGTGTCCCCAGGTGGCTCTTCTAATACTTTTAGTAGCGCATTTCCTGATTCACCTTGTCCAGAGCATAACAATTCAGAATTATAAATAATTACAATATTCCTACCAATATTATTATCCTGCTTAAGGTATAATGTTTTTCTTAAATCTCTTATAGATTGAATGAGTATTCTTTTTGCTTTAGGTATTAATATTTTATAAAAAGGATCGGAAGCTTTTTCTTTGATTGAGTTAATATAATCTTGTGGTATAAAATTTTTATTATCCTTTGGTGTTGGAAGGGGAACAATAATATTTAGCCTTTCATGTTGTAAGGTGCTAAATCTTATACAAGATTCACATTTAAAACAGATTTCAATATTTGAGCCTTTACAATTAAGTAATTGAGCAAATTTTAATGCTAGGCCTTCTTTCCCAGATCCTTTTGACCCAGAAAACAAATATGCACTTCCGATATTCCCCGAATCTGATATCCGCGTTAGTTTCCCCCAAGTTTCTTTTTGGGCAATAATAAGATTATCATTCATTACTTTTTTATTAACCATTTCTCTGGATCAAGTTTTTGACCCTTGCCCCAAACTTCAAAATGTAATTTGGAACCATTTACTGAACCAGAATCACCCATATATGCGATTACATCTCCCGATCTAACTTCACTATCTACATGTGTCTGAATATTTGTAACGTGGCTATATACAGTATAAAAGCCACCCCCATGATCAATAATTACTGTTGTTCCATATCCTCTTATATAAGTAACCGTCGTCACAATACCACTCATTGTAGAACGTATAGGCGAGCCTGGTTGCCCTTTTATATCTATACCAGGATTATCTGTAGTCGTTTTTAACCGCGCGTTCCACTGTTTACCAAATTTTGATATTACTCTTCCTTCAGTAGGCCAAGGTAACTGCCCCTTAAGCAAATTAAATTCTTTTGTTTTTAGTGCCTCTTGCTGTTGGCGAATTCTTTCTTCTCTTTCAAATCTTGCTTTATCCTCTAATACTTTTTTTATGATAGACTCTAACTGTTTTACCCCTGCCGCTTTTTCTTGCATATAATTAGCCAGTGCAGATTTATCTTGTCTTATCCTCGTGAGCTCCTTTTCTCTTTTAATCCTCATCTTTCTAAGAGATGACATTTGTTTTTGTTTATCTCTTTTTAGCAAAATACTTCGTCTTAACAAAGATTCAAGTTGTAGTTTATCCTTATTTATTTTTAATAATAAATTTTCTATTTCTTTAGTCATTTTTTGTTCAATGGAGGATATAATCTTAAGGTATTGGGTTCTATAAACTGCTTGGCGCCACGAAGTAGATGATAAAACCTTCTCCAGGTCTGAGATTCTACCTTTTAAGTAAGAATTCACTACGCGTTGCTCATACCTGTTTTTCATGATATTTAATTCGTTTTCTTTTATTGTAATATCATTTTTCAAGATATTTATCTTATCCCTATTAATGTCTTCTTCTTTTTTTAATGATTGTATTAGTTTATTTATTAAGGCTAATTCTTCATCTAGGTTTGTAATTCTTTTGGATGTTGTTGTCTCACTAATATTAGCTTTCCTTAGTTTCGAGCTTAATTCTTCAATTTCTTTTTTCATTTTATTTATAGCGTCATTCTGATATCTAAGTTCTTCATTATAATCTCTTTGAACTGTTTGGCCTATTACAAGATTCATAAATAGATATATAAATAATATATTATTGGAATATTTCATCTAATGAAAACTAATTAGTATGTTGCCCTGATTACAACGTGGATTATATTTTAGAAGAAAGGGCTAAAGCTCCTCAATTTTAAATAAAATGAAATCTTTAAATGATAATTGCAATTGTTTTTCTTTTAAATAATATATCCAGAGTTGTTCTCCTTTTGCACTTTTCTCAGATATAATCTTATCATGCGGAGCACCTAATAAATTCTCGATCAGTGGTAGTGTCAATCCGATCGTCAATCGAGGCGACCTAGCAATTGCTTGTAAATATCTAGCTTCAGACATTTTATGATCAATAATCATATCAGATTTGTAATTATCTAATTTTTTCAGCTTATTCTTTAAGTCTTTTAATAGTTTTTCATTATTCGGTCCGATTCCAGATGATAATTTTTTAGCTTGTTCGAGAGATTGAATCGCTAATATGATTTCATCGAACTCATCTACCTGATCCGCTATTTCGATTAATTGAATACCTGCCTTATATTGTAACGCAATTATTCTAGGCTCTAGATCAATATTCAATTCTAATGCTTTAGAATATTTTTCCATCGCTTTCCCAAGTATTAAAATAGACTGTAACTTTTCCCCTTCTCCTAATATTACAAAAGATCTGAATTTGTTAAGTTCTTTATCCCCATGGTCAGAAAATTTTGCGACTTTTTTTACTAAACTCAGTGCCTCTTTATAGAGGGCATTATCTAATAATATCTCTGCATAATTCATCCATTTTCTTGCAATCTCATCAATCCGAAAATTTAATGCTTCAACTATAAGGGTATCATCTATCACAACTCTGGACCTGGCTTTTATGTATTTATCCAAAGCTTTTTCAGATTCACCCATGTCATCAAACAAGAGACCTTCTTCCATAATTTGATAAGGAATTTTCTTATTACACTCTGATATATATTTCATTGCTCTATATCTATTTGAATGGTTAGGATAATCTGTTAAAAACTTGATGAACTTATTTTTTGAAGTTAAGTAATCTTTTTTATAGTATATCTTCTTCGCCTCATCACCAATCGTCTTCTTACCACCATAAAATGTTGAGAGTGTAAAATATATTCCATAATTAGCAAGATCAAATCGTTTAACTGGAGTAATATTATCTGTATCAGTTATATTATTAATTTTCGTATATGAATGACGAATATCGATCCCAATTGAAAAACGATTTGATTTCCCCGGGTCAATAATATAACGAAAGCCAAAACCAAGAGCCATTGAGGTCCCTCTTCCGCTTGGGACGGAGTTTATTGTTTCAATATCTTTGTCAAAATAAAATTTTGAAAAGGCAAGCCCATAACCATATCTGAAATTAATATACCAAGGATTAAAAGGTTGCCATTGTAGCGTATTTGTAATAAGATATTCTTTTAACTCTGGCTTAAACTGTATCTTATTTTCACTTATACTTGTTCCTTCTTTCCAATCGTCTGGTATATTTTTTGGCACTAGAATCGAGCTGGATCTGTAATTAATACCAGTTAAAAAATTCATCCAACTAGTGTTCATTATTATATTAGGTATATTAACCATACCAAAATCAATATCTATCGAAGTGCCTACTATATTCTTTGCTTCTTGACTTAAAGGAGAAACCTCTGAATCGTACCATATCCAATTATCCATGTCATCAACTGAAGGAGATGATGTGCTACCTGAAAATTTTCCATTTAATCCTAATCCATAACGAATCTCAACCGGCATGTATGTTACCGGAGCAGAAAATTCTCTTGATCTAAACCATTTATCAAACCAGTACCCCTGCTCATACTCATCTTCTTTATCTATTTTAATTAAACCCCAGAATAACGTTTTTGGTTCTTGTTTAAGTAATGATTGAGAACTGAGGCTTGTAATCATTACGAGTGCTGACACAAACCAAATAAATATTTTTTGTTTCATCATTGATGGAAATTTAAGTATTCAGATATCTTTTACAAGAAGAGACTGGGTATATTCTAGGGTATAATATTTTTATAATTTTAGGAAGAACCAGTTAATTACCTTTTATATATGACAGTGAAAATTTACGTTATCATCATAATGTTGTGCAGTTTCTTGTGCTCTCAGGAATTTAATATTGCTAGAGTACAATATGGTGGTGGTGGTGACTGGTATTGTGACCCGAGCAGTTTGCCAAATTTATTGGAATTTTTAAAAACTAACACATCGATGACAAAAGCATCAAAAGAAGTTAGAATAAAATTAACAGACAGCAACGCAAAACTTTTTCCTTATCTATATTTAACTGGTCACGGGAATATTAGATTTTCTGAAAATGAAATTATAGAGCTACGATCAATACTTAGCAATGGAGGCTTTCTGCATGCTGATGATAACTATGGAATGGATAAATCTTTTAGACGCGAGATGAAGAGAGTTTTCCCCAACAAAGAATTTGTTGAGCTCCCTCATAGTCATCCTGTTTTTTCTTCTTATTATAAAATTGAAAATGGCTTGCCTAAAATTCATGAGCATGATAATAAACCACCCCAAGCGTTGGGAATTTTTGAAAATAATAAACTAGTAGTTTTATATACTTACGAATCAGATTTAGGAGATGGGTGGGAAGATGCTGCTGTACATAATAATCCACCTGAATTAAGAAACTTAGCCCTAAAAATGGGAGTAAATATCATATATTTCGCGCTAACTCAATAATATGAAAATACAACAATATTTAAAAGCAGTTAGAGATGCAAAGATAAAAGTAGATCTTGTTAGTATATCGTTTATAATTCTCATGATTTTTTTATTCCTTTTATTAATGTTCATATTGCTCGAGTCAGTATTT
The DNA here is from genome assembly GCA_913043185.1 of uncultured Fidelibacterota bacterium. The sequence continues at coordinate 14,090 of CAJWMI010000017.1, forward strand.
TATTTTTCTCCTTTATATAAAAAAATATTATTATTAACCATATTTGTTGCATTTTCATTAACCTTATTATGGATAGGTATTTCCTACGTAATTATTAACCAAAATCGTTATCCTAGTTACTCATGGCGGAAACTGGCTTCTATCATAGGAAAAAATATTTTCCCCAATAATGATGATACGGCTTTAAATGCTTATCAAATAGAATCACAAATAAAAGAAACTCAATCAAAAGATCTTGCAGATAATTTTATTGATAATGTCGCAAAAAAAATAGCTGAGGTTAATCCTGAGGATATCATTGACAAAGAACCTTTATTTAATATAAAACTTATTACAGTAATAATAATGTTCGTTTCAATTATAACATTATCTATGTTCTGGGAACAAAGCTCTGATGCATTTTACAGGTGGAAAAACTATAATAAGCAGTTTTTGGCACCAAAACCTTTCAAGTTATACAGCTTAACCAGGAATCAACATATCCTTGGAGGAGAAAAAATTTCCATAATAATTATGTCTGAGGGGCAATCTCCTGATTCTGTTTTACTTCGATTAACTCCAACACAAATAACTCTTAATGATAGAGATACATCCATAATAGAATTGAAAACAGGAAAAAACTTATCTGGGTTTTATCAGTTTGAATTACCTGAATTATTCCAAGATTATAAATATAGTGCTATTGTTAATGCACAACAATTTTATGAAGCCTGGGAGTCTGTAGAATCAACGCCAGATACAATCTTTGTTACTGACAGACCAAAATTAGAAAATTTTGAAATTATAATTATACCTCCATCATACTCTAAACTGCCTTCAGAAATTCTTGATGGAAGCATTGCTGTCGTTCAGGGCTTAATGGGTTCAATTGTTAAAATAAACTTAGAGAGTAATAGAAATCTTAAATCGTGTTTTATGAAGAAAAATGATTCTATAAAATTTTTCGAAACATATAATAATAAAGCTAATGGTGAGTTTATAATTAAAAATGAAGGTAAGTTTTCCGTTCACCTGGTTGACCCAAGAGGGATTACTAACAGAGACCCTGTGCCATACCACATTAACATATTGCCGGATAATAAACCAAGTATTAAAGTGATTAAACCGCCGCCTATTATAACATTAGGAAATAATCAAATAATACAATTTCATCTAGAAATAGAAGATGACTATGGGTTTAATGATCTTCAACTTGCTTATGAAATAAGAAGACCAGAATACTTGGGTGTGGAACCTTATATAGCAATGTTTATTATACCTGAATTAAATCAAGACACAACAATACAGACTATAAAAACACATTGGAACTTATCAGATTTAATGTTAATGCCAGATGATGAAATACACTATCATTTCGAATTATCTGACAATGACGAAATATCAGGCCCAAAAAAAACTATTTCTGAAACATTTATTGCAAAGATTCCATCTTTATCTGATTTATATGAAAAACTAGAGGATAAAGAAGAAAACATAAACGAACAAATAAACGAAAGTTTAGATGATCTTGTTGCTTTAAAAGATAAAATTGACAACATGGAACTAGATGTTATAAAAACTGAAGATGAACTAAAATGGGAAGATCAGCAGAGAATAAAAGAAATAATCAATCAAGCAAAAAATGAAATAAACAAAATGAAAGATGTTTCCAGTGCTATAGAAAAATTAATGGAACAAAGCGAAAAACATGATCTATTTCTTCCTGACTTAATGAAAAAATTCAATGAATTATCAACCCTTATAAAAGAAATTATCCCAGAAAACCTAATTGAAAACCTGAACGATGCTCAAAATTCGTTAGAAGAAATGAATTTACAATCTTTACAAAAGGCATTGGAAAATATGTCCAATAATATATCTGAAATTGAATCTGAACTAGACAGATATATTGACATATTTAAAAGGCTGCAGGCTGAACAAAAAATGGATGAACTAAAAAATAGACTAGAAAAATTGGTTCAGCAAAAAGACAAACTTGATAGAGATATCGATAACCTTAAAATATCTGATGATATATCTGCAGAAACAAGAATCTGGCAAGAAGAACTAAGAGGTTTAGAAGAATTAAATAGTATAAACCAAGATATTCAAGAAGCATCAGAATTAATAAAGCCTTTCAGTGAAAAATCTGCTACCAAACTTAATGAATTAAATAATAGTCCAGACTTTAATCAAGCATTCAATAGTATTGAGGAAACAATATCAAGCCTGCAACAGAGTAATAGTAAAAAAGCAAAAATTTCAAGCCAATCAACAATTAATAATCTAAACAACATCCAGAAACAATTAACAAATATCCAACAAGAATTTCAGAATGAGACTGTTTCAGAAATGGTTAAGAAATTAGAAAAAATTATGAGAGACATCCTGTTTCTATCTAAAAAGCAGGAAAAATTACGTATAGAAACTCTATCTCTTTCAAGAAATTCTTCTCAGTTAAAATCAATGGCATATGAACAACAAATAATTCAAGATCAATTGAACCATACCATAAAGCAAATGATTGATTTATCAAAAGAAACTTTTTCTATAACTCCTCAGATGGGGAAATCAATTGGGAGAGCTAATAACGCAATTGAACAAACTAAATCAGATATAACAAATAGAAATATTAGAAATGCCGGAAAGCAACAACACCATGCAATGGAAGCATTAAACTCAGCAGCACTAAGTCTTTTTCAAAGTATACAGCAGATGCAATCTTCTGGTTCTGCAAGCGGCTTTGAACAATTTTTAAAAATGATGCAACAAATGGCTGGTAAGCAACAAAGTTTAAACCAGCAAGGAATGAATTTAAGTTTAGGGCAAATGACAGCATCAGCTCAACAACAAATTTTGCAATCAATGCTACAAGGCCAGAAAAATATTCATAAAACTCTACAGCAGTTAATTGAAGAAATTCAACAATCTGGTAACCAACAGGGGCAAGGAGATCTAAATGGGATATCTAAAGATATGAATGATGTAATATCTGATTTATCAAAATATCGATATACTAGAAAAACCAAAGAGAAACAACGTAGGATTTTATCAAGAATGCTAGATAGTCAAACTTCTTTATCTCAGAGAGGATATAAGGATGAGCGCAAATCCTATTCTAATAATGTTGCTACTCAATATACAAGCCCAGGTGGTCTACCGACAGATTTAGGACAAAGACAAAATATTGCATTAGAAGCATTAAATCGGTCGCTCAATTCAGGGTATACTAGAGAATATCAAACAATGATCAAAAGATATTTTAATGCAATGAGTCAACTTGAAATTCAGAATAATGAAAACAATGAAGAAATCATACCTTAGAATTATTTTTTTCTGCTTTTTACTTTCATTTTCATTATGTCAGTTTACGTCATCTATGAAAACAGCCAGAATATATGAGATGAACAAAGACTGGGATTCTGCTATTAGTATTTACAAAGATATAATTAGTAAAAGCCCTAATAATTTTCAAGCAATAAGAAGCTTAAAAAATATTTACAAAAAAAGTCAACGTTATGATGATGGAATAAATTTTTTGAAATATTACCTAACCAGAAACCCAAAGGATATCCAGTTACATATAGAGCTAGGAGAATTTTATTATTTAAAAGAAGAATTGTCTCTAGCAAAAAAAGTGTGGTCTGATGGCATAAATAACTTCAAGAATAATAAATCATTCTATAGAATATTGTTGTCAACCTATGATAAATATAGCCTGGAAAAAGAAATATTTAATATGATTAAGAAAGGAAGAGATAATTTTGGTAAAGATTTTTTAGCCCAGGAATTAGGTGGTTATTATCAAAGAAGAAAAGAATATAAAAAAGCAATAGATGAATACATTCTAACATTATTATCAAACACAGGTAGAGGATCAACTGTTTCTAGAAAAATATTAATGATGAGCGATGATAGTGAGGCAAAAGACATGATAGAAATAAAATTATTAGAAACAAGCGCAAAGTATCCAGATATTCTCTTACCTACTTTAGCTGACCACTACTTTAAACATAGAGACTACTTTAACTCATATAAAACATACCTAGAATGGGCAAATAAAGGATTCTTTAATGCAAAAAAGTGGCTTGATTTTGCAAACAGCTTACGAAAAGAAAAATCGTATTTACTTTCAATTAAAGCCTATGAATTTGCTCTAAAACAAGATTTAAGAGAATACCAAATTGGAGAATCCCTATTAGGATTAGCTAAAACTTTTGAAGATCAGATTTCCCCAATTAAAGGAAAAGATATTATTCCATATTTTTATAATGATAATATGTTTTTCGAAGATGCTTTCCAGCTTTATTCAAAAATATCTCCTGAAAATTTACAGTCTAGTTTAGCAATCTATGATTCCATATTGGTTTCAATTCCTGAATCTTCACTAATTACAGAAGCTCAATTCAGACTAGCCGAAATCCAATATAGAATTATTGGGGATTTTGATAAGTCATCAAATTTATATATGACTGCTCTATCTCAGAATCCACCTATAGAATTAACAAAAAAAATTGTTTTACGTATTGGCGATGTATTACTAGCAAAGGGAAATTTCAATGAAGCAATATCATTTTTAGATTCTATATATAGTGTATATAAAATGCCTGAGGTAAAAAATAAACTAGTTGAGACATATCTTTTTTCAGGGAAACCAGATACAGTTCTAACAATAATTAATGAAATATTTTCAACCATAAACCCAACAAATAATACTTTTAATGATTTAATGGAAATAAGAGATATTATAAACCATTATTATAGTGGAGCTGATAAAATTAGTAAAACAGCATTTATAGAGTTTTTAAAATCTGAATATCTTTTGAAACAAGGAAAAATATCTGAAGCAAGTCAACTTTTAGATTACATAATAAAAAATAACCTAGATATAGAGTTAGTTCCGTTAATTTCATTAAGAAGAGCAATAGTGTTAATGAGACTGAAAAAATTTGATCAAGCGCTTAGTCAAGTCCAATCAATCGAAAATACTATCTTTGCTGATAGAAGTATTATTATGTCGGGACAAATATATGAACAAATATATAATAACACTCAGAAAGCATTGACGTATTATATGCGCATAATCAATGATTACTCAGATTCAATTTATTCTGAGCCAATTAGATACCATATAAGAAGATTAAATAATATTGAAAAAATTTAAATGAAAAGAATAACTATAATATTTATTTTATTTGTTTGTTTAATCCATCCGCAAAAAATATTGATTCCAATGGATCAAACACAAAACGATCATTTAAAAGCATATGGTATAGCATACTATGTGCTAAAAAGAAATATTAATGTTGAATGGTTACTCAATTTTCAAGGAGGGTCTTTTCTAATTGATAATCATCCTTTTATACAAGCTGAATGTAAAATAAGAGGGGTTAGCTTCTTAGAACTTGGCGATAAATTATTAGATATTTATTCAACAATTGAAGAAAGCAATATGGATATCGTTTTATTAGAAAAAGCTCCTAACATTGCAATATACTCCCCACCAAATAAACAGCCTTGGGATGATGCGGTAACACTTGCACTCACTTATGCCGAGGTTGATTACAAAACCCTATGGGATGAGGAAGTTATTAATAATACTCTAGATAAATATGATTGGCTCCATTTGCATCATGAGGATTTTACCGGACAATATGGAAAGTTCTATCGTAATTATCACAATGCTCCATGGTATATCGAACAAAAAACCAGATTCGAAAATTTGGCAAAAAAATTTGGAATGGAAAGTGTCCATGAAGAAAAAAAAGCTATTTCAAGAATGATAAAAAAATTTATTTCCAATGGTGGTTTCTTATTTGCAATGTGTTCAGCTACGGATTCTTATGATATAGCACTTTCATTAGAAAATATTGATGGAGTACACAGTGTATTTGATGGAACACCAGTAGATAAAAATATCGTTGACAAAATCGATTTCTCCAAATCTCTTGCATTCACAAACTATAAAATATATACAGATCCGATGATATATGAATTTTCTGATATAGATTACCCTCCGAGTCATAATCCAATAACTAGGGGAGCTGAAGCTGATTATTTTTCATTATTTGAATTTTCTGCTAAATATGATCCTGTCCCAACAATGTTAACACAGAACCATGTGCCCATTGTAAAAGGATTTATGGGACAAACAACTGGATTTAATAAAAATATGATTAAGAACCATGTTGTTATAATGGGTGAAGACCCAGCATCAGATCAGGTAAAATACCTTCATGGTAATTTTGGAAAAGGAACATTTACATTTTATGGTGGTCACGATCCTGAAGATTATCAACATTTTGTTGGTGATCCGCCTACTGATTTATCCTTGCATAGAAACTCTCCTGGCTATAGGCTAATACTAAATAATATATTATTTCCTGCTGCTAGAAAAAAAGATAAAAAAACATAGACTTAGGATACTATTTATGTGGGAACAAAAAGAAATAATCATTAAAAACAAAAACAGAGGATTTCATCTAATTACTAATGAAATAATTCAAAATCTTCCTGAATTAAAACAAATCTCAATAGGATTGTTGCACATATTTATAAAACATACTTCTGCATCATTAACTTTAAATGAAAACTCGGATCAAAGTGTTAGAATTGATTTTGAATCTCATTTAAATAATATGGTTCCTGAAGGAAAAAAATATTATACTCATACAATTGAAGGCACAGATGATATGCCCGCACATATTAAATCATCTATATTAGGAAGTTCATTAATGATACCTATTAATAGTGGATATTTAAACTTAGGAACATGGCAAGGGATATACCTATGCGAACATAGAAATAATTGTAAAACTCGAAAAGTAGTTCTTACGATACAAGGTAATTAGACTAATATTTTTTTGCTTCTTTCCACATATCATCTAATTCATTTGAAGAAAAATCACTAATATTTTTATTCACATCATATATTTTTTTTTCTAATAACTGGAACCGCTTAACAAATTTATTATTTGATCCCCTTAATGCATTCTCAGCAGATATACCAAAAAACCTACTTAGATTAATTACAGTGAATAACAAATCTCCTATTTCCTCACGAATTTTATTTATATCATTTTCTTTTTGAGCAAATCTCAATTCATTTATTTCTTCATCTAATTTACCCCAGACTTCATCAATACCTTCCCAATCAAAACCAGCATGTGAAGCCTTTTCTTGAATTCTCTGAGAAAAAATAATAGACGGTAAAATAATTGGCACACCATCTAGCCTTGAATCTCTTTCTTTTTCCAAATGTTTTTGAGCTTCCCATTCTTTATTAGCCGTGCTACTATTTGGTTTCGTTATATGGGGAAAAACATGAGGATGTCTATTAATCAATTTTTTATTGATACTTTCAATCACATCATTAATAGTAAAGATCTCTTTTTCAGCAGCAATCTGAGATTGAAATATTAAATGCAACATTACATCTCCTAATTCTTCCTTAGTGTTTTCATAATCTTTATTATCAATACTATCTATTAGTTCATAGACTTCTTCAATAAAATATGGTAACAAAGAATCACTTGTTTGTGATTTATCCCAATCACATCCTTCTGGGCTTCTAAGTTTTTTTATTATTTTAATTAGTTCTTGAAAATTAATTATAATTTGATTATCTAAATTATTTTTCAAATAAATTCTCCCATTTTGTTTCTTTTAACAATCGATCTTCGATTTTAGACATAATGTCTTTCCCTTTTTTTGTATCGTCATAAAAACCTATTAGATGTAATACGCCATGTATCACTAATCTTGCTATCTCTTTTTCATATGGTTCATTGTATTTATTAGCATTATCTCTAGCAGTTGGCATACTAATATAAATATCTCCTTCTATTTTAGTATCCTTATTATCATGCAAAGGGAAAGCAATAACATCTGTCCACTGATTTTTTGAAAAATATTTTTTTTTTAAATCGCTAACAAATATATCTGAAGTAAATATTATACTTACATCATATAAATTAATTTTGTTGAACTTAAAAACATTTTTAATTATTAATATGCAAAGATCTTTATTCGGATAATCGTATTCTGGGTTAGAATGAATACTAATTTTTCTCATTAGATATTAGTAAATAATAATAATTACTTATCATCAGGATATTCAATTCGAATATGATAAATCCCTCTAAGCACATGGAGCATACCCGTATTCCCATCAACAGTGCCCTTGATTTTATTTAATTCATCGAGAGTTAATGGGCATTCACTAAGTTGATCATCATCAATACGCTGTTTAATTATTTTATCAATCATGGCCTCAATTTTCATTATGTCGGGATCTTTTATTGACCTTACGGCAGCTTCTATAGCTTCACAAATCATAAGTATACCTGTCTCTTTTGTATTTGGCTTTGGCCCAGGATATCTAAATTGACTTTCATCAATTTTGGATTTGTCTCCACCAACTGCTTCTAATGCTAGCCGATAAAAATATTCTACTCTAGTGGTCCCATGATGCATAGGGATAAAATCAGATACAATTTTAGGCAAACCATATTCAGTCGCAAGTTGTAAACCATCATTGACATGATTCCGAATGATCTTTGCACTCATAGTAGGTTTTAAAACATCGTGTTTATTGTCAGCTATGTATTGGTTTTCAATAAAATAATCTGGTTTAATCATTTTACCAATATCATGATAATAAGCGCCAACTCTACATAGTAACGAATGGGCACCAATCGCGGTCGCACATGCTTCCGCAAGATTTCCTACAACTATACTATGATTAAAAGTGCCATTTGTCTCTCTTTGAGCTCTTTTTAATAGTGGCCTATCATAGTCTAATAATTCTATTAATGTTAGATCTGTTGTTATTTCAAAAATCATTTCACTTAATCCAATAAGCCCATAAGTGAGAATCGGCGCCAAAAAACTATTTAGTGTTAATATTTGTAGATCTATAAATATTTTAGATAATGACTGTTCTTTAAAAAGGCCAAGTGCAATAATTACCATTATACTAGACCCAATTAAAGCAAACATAGTTGTAAACAATTGACTTCTTTTTCTTAATTCACGAATGTTATATACCCCAACTGTCGAAATAAATAGAGATGTTATAACAAAATCGATGTTTTGACCCATCATAAGACCTACTAGTATGGATACGACAACTGTAGACATAAAACCAATCCTAGCATCAAACAGTATTGTCAATGTCATTGCTCCAACAGTAACGGGAATAAGATATTCTGAAAATTCAAAATATATAATAATCAAATATGCTAAAAACATTTGAATCAATATAATTATAGACATTAGTAAAATCATTTTCCAGTCATTAAAAACATCTATTCTGTACATATAAAGAAATGTAAAAAATAACGAGATCACAATTGATAGGAGAATTACTCTGCCTAAATAATTCCACACATCATTCAAAGATCGACCCTTATTCTGGTTATCGATTGCAAATGCTAAAGAATTTAGTTTCTGAAGCACATCTTCTGTTATTCTAATATTTGCATCCACAATTAATTCTCTTTCAAGAACTACTCCTTTACTACGCGGAACTTGTTTTATACTTAGTTTCTGATTTGATAAAGTTAGAGTTCTATCATATAATAGATTTGGGGACATATGTTCTACAATAATATCATACCCAATATCTGAAAAAGGATCTTCTACATCAATCTTACTAATATATTCTTCTTTTGCTTTTATCCATGCAATCTCAAGGCTATTAAAATCCTGTTTCTTTGAGATGATAGGAACTTGACCTTGGTTTATTTTTACTTTATTGCTAATAATACTATCTAACGATATATCATATATGCCCTCAGACCACCTGTTTTTACATATTTGGATTACAATATTCTTATGCAAAATCCAATCTTTGAGCTTTCTAGGATCACTATTAGAAGTTAGATATTTATTCCAAGAGGAATCCTTTGAAGCTGTAAAAGAATAATCTTTATCAAACACTTCTGAAATAATAGAAAGGCTCGTACTATCAGCGATAAATTCATTTTTTGCTTTTTCAGAAGTAAGATGATATTTTCGTTCATAATAAAGTTGTTTGGATTCGTTATATCTCCAAATTGCAGACCTTAGATCATTTATAGATTTAAAAAATTTATCTAGTTCTAACAGTTGCTTGTCAACCACATCTTTCCTTCTGTTAAAAATAAATGGAACTGATTTTTTTTCAGTTTCCTTATCCATTTCATAATTATCTACTGTTTTAAGTATAGGAAACGTAAAGGGTGCTATTATTGGCTCTCTTGTGATATCATTCAATTTATATGAATACTGTAACGTTTCTCCCCTCGGGAATAAAAATGATATCAATATTATAAGACAAAAAATAATACAAATTTGTTTCCAATTTTCGTTAAAAAATGATAGTCTTTCTATATTGGATAATAATGATTTAGATTCTCTAGCCATTGATCAATTTCTCTATTAAAATTATTTTTTGAGCTAGTCTATAAGCCGAGTCTTGTTCACCCAATGGGTTTGATGATCATTTGTCTGCGCTTACTGTTATCAGTAAGCTGGAGCGACCTACCCGTTCATCAAATGATACGGACAACATCTCTGAACCTATTCGATCTTGCACCAGGAGGGGTTTACAAGCTCAATCTATTTAAAGAAAGACTGGTGGTCTCTTACACCACCTTTTCACCCTTACCTATATAATAGGCGGTCTATTTTCTGCTGCACTTTCCATATCCTCACGGATTCCTTGCGTTACAAGGCTCCTTGTCCTGCGGTGCTCGGACTTTCCTCTCTATATATGATATTATATATCATGATAGAGCGATCATCCAACTAGCTCAATAAATATAATTAATTTTTCTTACTATAAACAAATCGCCCGCAATTATCACATCTGTGTGTATACGCAGCTCTTATCTCTGATGCCATTTGGATAGGTAAGGCAGCACCACACCCGCCACACGAATCACCTGAGAGAGAAACAACCGCAATCCCCGACCGAGCTGATATCACTTTTTTGTAAATTTGAATAGTACTAGAATCAATTTTTGAAATCTGTTTCACACGTGATTTTTCAAGCGCAGCTTTCTCTTCAGATGTTTCTGATAGTGCTGTTTCTAGTTTCTTTCGGCGAATACCTAAATTTGTTTTTAACTCTTCAAGTGAATTCTCATTTTCGCTTATACTTTTTTCTAATATTTCTTTTTCATCCATAGATACTATTATATGAGAATCATTTTCATCTTTTTGTTCTTTTAAATGATCAATCTCATTCGTTAATGCGTCATATTGTTTGTTATTTGTTACTAAAAATAATTGATCCGTTAGTTTGTTTATTTTTTCTTGTATTTCTGTATTAGCTGTTTCAGATTTATTTAACCTTAGATTAATCTCCTTCAAACTCGTCTTGTCTTCTTCCAGTTTAGATATCAATCTACTTTCTTGTTCATTTAATTTCTCAACCATTTTAGGAAGGTCACCTAGTAAGCCATTCAAATCATCTAACTGGGAATCTATATCTTGTAATTCAACTAGATGCGTTATTGACATTCTGGTTCCTGTTTATGTCTTTCATTCAAGGATATATTATTTTTGTAATATTTCAATTAATTAAAATTTTTTTACCATTT
>CAJWMI010000018.1 GCA_913043185.1 uncultured Fidelibacterota bacterium
ATGACATGTTTTGCCCATTTTTCTGATATGCCTAGTGATTGCACTATATTATTCACTTCAACATAATTATGGAATGAATTATGTTTACATTTTTTTTCTATAAATGATAAAGTTTCTTTTTTCCAATATTCAAAATCGTGATTAAAATATACAAAACCATTATCTGAAATAACTCTGGCATCTAATAATTTCAATTTTTCTTTCATTTCATTAAAAGAAATAAAATATTTCTTGCTCCATTCTTCTATTGTTTTGGGGTTATGAGAAAAATTTGAAATCATATATCTTAATCTTTCCAGAATATCAACAGGACATTTTTCAATAAACTTTCTATCGTATTCAAAATCTGTTTCTAGTACTATACCACTAGCTATAGTATCCAAAGGAGAGTATGAGCGAACCACAAATTGATCATTTATAGTAACTCCGACAGGTCTCTCAAAAATAATGATTACATTGCTATTTTGATTTTTCATTAACTCTTTCCCAAAAATCCTTACTCTAGCAAGTATCTCAGCTGTACCAATATTTACTCTTATTCTTTGATTATTTTTCAAAAACCAAGAGGTGTATGGAGACATGGATAAATTCGCTAATAGCTTATCTGTAACAGATATTAAGCCTGGATTGGATACAGTCGTACCCCTATTTAACAGCTTTATATCTACTTTTGCTAAGTTCAGTGCCGCTCTGTCACCGTTTTTAACTTTTTGAACGCTACCACCATGAGTTTGAATGCCTCTAACATGAGCCATAACCTTTTCAGGTAATATTTCTACACTATCACCAACTTTTAAGGTGCCACTTTTTACAGTTCCGGTAACCACAGGGCCGTAACCTTTTTTACTAAATACTCTGTCGACATGCATTTTAAAATATTCTGATTTTTGTTCAAATTTTATGGTATTTACGAGTGAAATGATTGTGTGTTTTAAATCATTTACACCTTCCATAGATATACTATCAACCTTTAAAATTGGACTATCTTGAAAAATTGTATTTTCTTCTATTTCCTTAACCTCAGAAATAACTAGATCTATCCAATCCTCATCTGCTAATCCAATTTTTGTTATGACAGTAATACCTTTATGAACTGATAAACTATTTAATATATGAAGATGCTCAATCGTTTGTGGCATAATGCCATCATCGGCCGCAATCACTAACAAACCTAAATGAATCGTAGAAGCACCAGCGACCATATTTCTAATGAATTTTTTATGTCCCGGAACATCTACTATCGTAATATTTTCATTTAAATATGCAAAGCCCAAGTCAATAGTTATGCCCCTTTGTTTTTCTTGAGCTAGAGTATCCGTATTTGTCCCAGTTAATGCTTCAACAAGAGTAGTCTTGCCATGATCAATGTGACCAGCAGTGCCTATGACAACTTGGTTCATAGCTATATATTTTTTATTGTTTTTATTAGGTATACTATTTGAGATGGTAAAACAGCTTTTAGGTCAATGAAAAAAGAATTCTTATGTATATATCCAATCACAGGAATATCTCCTTCTCTGAATAATGAGGACAGCTTATTAGCACTCAACGAAGATGAATTAAACTTAAGTGCAATACTTTCTATATTTTTTTGAGGCAGTGAACCACTTCCTGCTTCAACTAAAGAATCTTCAATAGATACACCTAGCATCATTAACTTTTTTGATGGTATTTCTTTTATTATATCATTGGCAATTTTTTTCAAGTTTTCCCGAGTTCTAGTTAACAGACTAAGTGAAAGATTTAAATTAGAAAAACCATGTTTTTTATAACTACGAATAATTTGATCCAGCAAGGCAATTGTAATCTTATCACATCGTACAGTCCGATAAATAGAATTTGATTTAATTTTCTCTATTATTTTTTTTGATGATAGGATTATACCTGATTGTGGTCCGCCCAACATTTTATCACCAGAGAAAAGTATTATCTCTGGACCTTTTCTTACAAAATCCTTAATCGGAATTTCGGCTGGAATTCCATATTTATCCAAAGGTATGAAGGTTCCGCTTCCTAAGTCTGCTATAACAGGTATATTATATTTTTTACCAATTTTAACAACTTCTTCTAACGGTACTTCATTCGTATATCCTTTAACAACATAGTTACTGGTATGAACCCATAATAATAGCTTTGTCTTATCAGAAATCGCTTTTTCATAGTCACAAACATGAGTACGGTTAGTAGTACCAATTTCCTTAAGAATTCCACCACTTTTTTCAACGATCTCTGAAATTCGAAACGATCCACCTATTTCAACGATCTGACCTCTGGAGCAAATTACCTCTGACCCTAAGGCTAAAGAATTGATAGTTAATAATATTGCGGCAGCGTTGTTATTTACTACTAACGAACTTTCTGAACCACAAATTGATGCTAAATGTTCATCAACATGTGACTGCCTATCCCCTCGCTTATTATGCGTAAGATTAAACTCAAGATTGATATATCCATTTAATTTATCTGCTACTTTTTTTAGGTGTTTTCCATCAAAAGGGGCACGCCCGAATCCTGTGTGGAGTACAATACCAGTGCCATTTATTATGTTTACTAATGATGAGTAAGCTTTATTAGAAATATTTGAAATTATTGAATCGATGATCTGATCTTTTTCTATCTTCAAATCCTCGGAGACAATCTTATTCCTAATATGATCAAGTTCTTTATTGATCAATGATTTTAAATAGTTTTCATGAATATTAAGCCGCCCTTTAGCTTTTTCTATGATTAGACTAACGGAGGGCAATGATTTTAATTTGGACATAACTTATATATAAACAAAAAACCCCTGAGATAGAAAAACAATTCCAGCCAGGGGTCAAGCCTATTAAGAATACTATTAATAAAACGTTATTGTTAACGTTTTTCTTTTATTCTAGTTCCTTTACTCCCTGAGATATCTCTTAAGTAATTAAGCTTCGCTCTTCTAACTTTTCCTCTCCTTTTAACATTTATCTTTGAGATCATAGGAGAGTGCAATGGGAAAATTCGCTCTACACCGATACCATTCGATACCTTTCTTACTGTAAACGTTGCATCTAAACTATTACCAGCTCGTCTTCCGATAACAACTCCTTCAAATTTTTGAACCCTTTCTTTATTGCCCTCCCGGACCAGTACACTTACGACCATAGTATCTCCAGTATCAAAATCTGGTATATCCTTATTTAAATATTCTTTGGTGGCCTCATGTATTTTATTCATGACTTGTCTCCAATGGTTTAATTGTTTTATTATATTTTTCCCATAAATCAGGACGCTTTAGTTTTGTAGCATTTTTAGATTTATTCTTCCGCCATAAGTTAATTTTTTTATGATTTCCACTAAGAAGAACCTCAGGAACAGATACCCCATTTATCACTCTAGGTTTTGTGTAGTGTGGATGATCTAGCAGGTTACTAGAAAATGAGTCACTTAATGCGGAATCAATATTATTCATTGTACCAGGAAGAAAGCGTAGGACACTATCAATCATTACCATTGTCGCTATCTCACCATTAGAAATAACAAAATCACCCAATGAATATTCATGGGTAACATATTTATCAATAACTCTTTGGTCAATGCCTTTATATCTACCACAAATAAATATGATATTTTCTATTTTGGTATTTTTCATTGCCTGATCTTGATCCCAGTGTATACCCTGGGGAGAAGGATAAACAACCCTTGTATTTTCTATATCAGCATCCAGCACAATAAACGCATTATCAATTGCTTTTATCAAAGGCTCAGCCATCAAAACCATACCGGAACCGCCTCCAAAGGGTGAGTCATCAATCTGCCTATAATTACCATCAGCATAATCTCTGATATCAATAACATCAAATGATATAGAATTATTTAATACTGCTTGCCTTAATATCGTGTTATCTATATAAGACTTGATAAGATCGGGTGCAGATGTTACTATTGCAATTTTCATTAGTCAATCAACCCGTCTACGCTTGAGATGACTATTTCTTGCATTCTATAATCCAAACAAAGAACAATTTCAGGAATAATGGGAATCAACAATTCCTTCTTTCCATTGAAAACAACATAAACATCATTAGCGGGTAACCACATTACATCTTTTAGTATCCCCACAGGATCTCCACTATCAGTCACAACCCTAAACCCGATCAGATCGCTGCCAATGAAATTAATCTCATCATCAGCATTTGTGATCACATAAATAGTTTTCCCTATCATATTTTTTGCTTTATTATGCGAGTCGATACCCTCAAATTTGAATCTCATACGTTTCCCATCTCCAATAGTTTTTTCCAACTTAAGATTAGCCAGGTTATCAGATGATGTTCCTATTTGTAACGTTTTTTGCAAAATATAGTCAATGCTAAATCTAGAGAATGGCCTGAGTCGGACCTCTCCATGAAAACCAAATGTAGTTGTTATTTCCGCAACCGGATGAAACTGCTTTGACATTAAGCTAGTCAATAACGTCTAAACGTGCTCTTTTACCGCCTTGCTTAGCGTTTACAGCAAAAACTATTGTACGGAGTGCAGAAATATTGCGACCATGTTTTCCAATTACTTTGCCATAGTCTCCTTCTCCTACTGTCAGCTCGTAGATGACACGTTGCTCTGTCTCAACAATATTAACTTTTACCTCATCAGGTTTATCAACAAGTAGTTTAACTGCAATTTCAATAAACTCTAACATAACTCACTCCTTTTCTTACTCTTCTTCTCCAGCATCATCACTGGACTCTTCTTCAGCAGGTTGATCTGCCTCTGGCGCAGCCTCAGAAGCCTGAGACTTTTCTTTTTTCTTCGCTAGTTTTTCAGATTCTTTGGTCTCTCTAGATGCTAAAATATTCTCTCGGTTCAGTTCCCATTTTTTAATTTCTTTTTCAATTTCTTTATCCTCAACACCTTCTTGCATTAGATGCCATCGTAGTGCGAGGCCCTCACGTTTCATTAGTTTTTTTACAGCATCAGAGGGAATTGCACCTTCTTGTAACCAGTATATTATTCGGTCATTTTTTATTTCATATGAATTTTTAAGATCAATCGGATTATACCAACCGACCTGCTCAATAGCAGCTCCATCACGCTTCTTTCTTGAGTCAATCACGATCAAACGATAGAACGGCCTGTTACGCCGTCCGATTCGTTTTAATCTTATTTTCGTCGCCAATTTTCTTTACTCCTTTAGCTTAATTTCCCCAATAATCTTTTCCCAGGGAATTTAGATTGTTTATGTTTCATTTTTTTCATCATCTTTTTCATTTCTGAAAACTTTTTTATTAGAGCATTAACCTCATAAACCGTTCTCCCACTTCCTTCAGCAATTCGTTTTTTTCTACTGCTATTTATGATCTCCGGTTTACCCCGTTCAATATCTGTCATTGAGTTAATGATCGCCTCTGTCCACACAAGTTGATTTTCATCCAAACTTAGACCCTTCATTTTACGACTAATTCCCGGAATCATACCAATTAAATCAGTCATTGAACCCATTTTACGAATTTGATGTAATTGGTCTCTAAAATCATTAAAGTCAAACGTATTTTCTACTAATTTTTTCTCAATTTTACGAAAATCTTCTTCATCTACAATCTTTTCAACTCTATCGACCAAAGAAACAATATCTCTAAAACCAAGTATTCTATCAGCAATCTTTTTAGGGTTGAAATCATCTAGACCGTTAATCTTTTCAGATATACCAATAAATTTTATTGGCACACCAGTAACACCTCTTATCGATAATGCTGCACCACCTCTAGCATCACCGTCTAATTTTGTTAAGACCACACCAGTTAAATCTAGAGCCTCGTCAAATGTTTTAATTGACGAGATCATATCCTGTCCCGTCATGCTGTCAGCAACAAAAAAAACTTCATTGGGCTTTGTTAGGTCATAGATATTTTGTATTTCTACCATCATTTCTCCATCAATATGGAGTCTGCCTGCTGTATCAATAATTAACGTATCGATATCTTGGGCTTTGGCTTCTTTGATACCAAAAGTACATATTTTAATTGGCTCATTAGAGTGGTCATAGTATACTGGAACATCAATTTTTTTTCCCAGTTTTTTTAGCTGATCTACAGCCCCTGGTCGATAAGTATCTGCAGCCACTAGTGAAACTTTTTTACCCATACCTTTAATTTTATTAGCTAGCTTTGCAGCTGTTGTTGTTTTTCCACTTCCTTGCAGACCAACTAATAATATTATATTAAAATCTGCTGATAAACTTAGACCACTCGCATTCTCACCTAGAACTGATACAAGCTCTTTGTGTATGATACTAATAAATTGCTCACCAGGCTTAATTGTTTTAAGTACTTTTGTACCTTGAGCAGCATCTTTTACCCTGTTTACAAAGTCTTTTGCTACAATAAAATTAACATCAGCTTCGAGCAATGCTCTCCGTATCTCTCTAGCAGTGTTATTAATATTTTCATCAGTAATTTTCCCTAAACCTCTGAGATTTCGAAAGATTGAATCAAATCTCTGTGCGATACTATCAAACATATTATTTCCCTAGTTTACTGATATAATTAGCAGACACTTGTGATGTTACTATATTTTTATAAAGTATTTTACACAAATATATTCTAATAACTATAGTCTATGGAAATTCCAGCCTGGAATGGATCGCCATAACTAATCCATAATTGGTCTTCGTAATCAGGAGGTAAGAGACCAAAATAAAAACCTCTGATAGGATACCTTTTATCAAACATATTATTCACCCAAATACTTAGACTAACATTGTTGAAATTTCTACCAAAGGATAAATTCTCTATTGAATATGCATTGGTTTTATTATCATGACTATCAGAATAATAATAATCACCTTTGAAACAATGACTTAGTCTGATAAAATTTCCATTATTTTGGTATGTTAAAGTAAAAGATGATGATATATCGGGCGACATTGATGCTTTACGATTTCCTCCATTATCAAATATACCATCAGCAATTTCATATGAAAATTCTTCTATCCAGGTATCTAGATAACCTATACTATATCTGATAGAAATATTTTTTGATATATTTAAATTTTGTTCAAGCTCAACACCTTTCATCCAACCTGTTCCACTATTTGCTGTAAAATAATAGAAACTGTTAGGATCATTATCGATTTGCTGTGCAGATACTGAAACCTGTTGCTCAGATCTAACACCATAGAAAGCTGATAAACGCAGAGATAAATTCTTGCTAAATCGATTGTAACCTATTTCGTAGCTAGTTAAATATTCAGGACTATAATTTCTATTTATATCCGATATGTAAGGCTGCTGGTTTACTCCGCCAGACTTATATCCTTTTGAAATGAAAAAATAGGCCTTACTTAGGTTGTTTATTTTGTAACGAAAAGCAGTCTTGAATCCTGTTAATTCAAATATTTTATTCGATGATACTTCGGGTAACTCATCTCCATAATAGCCAAATGAACGGCCTGAATATTTCAAATCATTATTCTCATGCCTCAAACTAGTTGTGTTTGAGATTTTCTTATTAATGTTGAAGTTACCTTGAGCATAGACAGAAATTATATTGATATCATGGTCACTCCTTGCTTCAGCTGAATTTCCACCAAATAGCCAACCTTTAGCCCTATCTTTTTCTTTAAGTCTTTTACTATAAATACCAATAATATTAGATTTATAAATAATTCTAATCTCATTTGTATAGGTTTTTCTATTGCGAATGTTTTTATCGAAAAATTGATAGGGTGAATAGTATCCGTAGTAATACGAATCAAACCCATAGGTTAATGTATCTTCCCAGAACATATTATTTGCCCAGTCACCATCATAGCTATGAACAAGGTCAGAACTTGATTGTGAAATAATACCTACAAAATTCCATCCATTACCTTTATATACAGCTCTCGATGAAAAAGCTGATGTTTTTTGAGAGTCCTCTCCTGGTTGATCAGTGTATGTCTTAAAGTCCTTGTTATTATCAGGGGCCCATGCATCATATCCATTTTTCATATCCGATGAGATGAATGTATTTATGAAAGATAGTTGTTGATTTGGTTCTAGCTTATGCTTTAGCCTGAAAAATAATTCATCCTTCATATTTGTATTATTTTTTCCTAAAAAATCATTCTCTCTAAACCCATTCTGATAATTTTTATTAGCGTTAATGCGGACGTAATTTCCATTAAGTACTTTAAAATTTGCGATAAATCCATATTCTTTAAAATTATCAGATCCCATACCGGTTTTCATATTTAGCTGAAAATCTTCTGATGGATCATTTGACCTCATTGTTATTGAACCACCAATAGCATTATTACCATAAACCGTAGATTGAGATCCTTTTGAGACCTCTATCTGCGACATATCATTTAATCCTCCGATCATACCGATACCACTAAGGTCAATATCATCAATTATATATCCAACAGAAAAATTTGGAGAGCCTTCTCCAAAATATTGACTCATCTCACCGATCCCTCTAATTTGAAAATACCTTGGCCTGCTTGTGCCTCCTGCCCAATTTAGATTTGGTATGTAGTCAATTAAGTTCTGAAAATGGTTATGCTTCAATAGTTTTACATCCTTTTCATTAAAAATTGTCAAGCTTGATACTGAATTTATGAGGGTATCTAATTTTAGACTCGAGGTAACTAAAATCTCATTATTTACTATTACTTTTGGAGAGAGTTCGATAAATAAATATTCATTGACCAAAATCTTTCTTTTATGGTAGCCAATATGGTCTACTGTAATGTAATTAAAATTGGTCTGAAGCTTGAATTCTCCATTGGAATCGGTTACTGTTCCATTATCGTCTGCAATTATATTTACATCGCTAATGGGCTGCTTGCTAATGTCATCAACTATCAGACCAGATACATTGGAAGCAACTAAGGTAAATGATGAAAAAATTATAATTATAAAGTGTTGATAAATCAAAATCTCTTTCCCTCCGCTGGCATTATCCAGATCAAGTCTTAAGGGTTTGTTCTCAGCTATATTACACTACAGCACCCCTAGAGCTTTTTAAAGTTAAATACTTAAACGATGCAAAATCAAAATATAATTTTTAAATATTGGTGTAAATATTTGTAGAATAGGTTCACAATTATTAAAAATAATTTTGAATACAATATCACTAGAATTAATTCAAAAACTACCAAAAGTTGAACTCCACTGTCACCTCGACGGTAGCCTCCGTATCAATTCGATAATAGATTTAGCCAAAAAGAATAAAGTAAAACTACCTGCCAATGAACCGAAACAATTGTCAAAATTGATTAGTCTGAATAAACAAAAGATCAGCCTAGAAGACTATATAGCTCTTTTTGATATAACACTGTCTGTAATGCAAGATGAAGATGCTCTAGATCGTATTTCTTATGAGCTAATGGAAGACCTCAACAGTGAAAATGTATCTTATGCCGAAATTAGATTTTCACCCATTCTTCATACAAAAGATGGTATGACCATAGAGGACGCTCTAAATGCAGTGCAAAAAGGTCTCAATAGAGGAGCAAAGAAATATGGAGTTAAATACGGAATAATTATATGCGGCATCAGGAGTATTGACCCACTGATATCTATCCAGCTTGCGGAATTAGCTGTAAAATTTAAAAATAATGGAGTCGTTGGCTTTGACTTAGCTGGTGCAGAGTATAATTATCCAGCAAAAGAACATAAGGAAGCATTTTATATAATTCGTAATAATAATGTAAACACAACTCTTCATGCTGGAGAAGCATTTGGCCCAGAAAGTATACACCAAGCTATCCATACCTGCGGTGCAAATAGAATTGGCCATGGAATAAGGCTTAAAGAAGATCCTGAATTACTCTCTTATATCAATAATCATCGAATATGCTTGGAAATTTGTTTAACCTCAAACTATCATACCGGTGCAGTAGAGTCAATCAAAGAACATCCATTTAAATATTATTATGAAAAAGGGATAAGAGTTTCTCTTAATACTGATAATAGGCTTATATCAAATACAAATCTTTCAAAAGAATATTTTTTAGCTAGTCAATTATTTAACCTAGGTCTAAAAGATATTAGGGAGATAATTATAATGAGCATGAAAAGTTCATTTGTTCCACATCAAAAAAGAAAACAAATGATAAAAAATATATCCAATGAACTAGAAAATGATTTTGGAATCGTATCAGCTTATATATAACAATATTTATTGATTATATAATTATATTTAATCCTAAGTTTCTAGAGAAGGATTATATTCCTCTAGAAACTTAGAAAAGCAGATCTTTATTAGCTGCAGGTTGTCTCAATTAAAATAGAACATACCTTGTATGGATCCATATTAGCAGATGGACGCCTATCTTCAAGGTACCCATAACCATCGTTAGCTGTTTGCATTGGTATTCTTATCGATGCTCCACGATCGCTCACACCGTATCTAAATTCTTTAATACTGCATGTTTCATGTAATCCGGTAAGCCTCTCTTCGTTATGCGCTCCGTAAACACTTATATGTTGATCATGGTTCTTACTCAGTTTTTCGCATGCCTCATTAATCACATCTATACCGCCTTTCTCACGCATTGATTTAGTACTAAAATTAGTGTGAGCTCCCGCACCATTCCAGTCTCCTTTAACTGGCTTAGGATGAAGAGTAGCGCTAACCCCATATTCTTCAGATATTCTATAAAGAAGCCACCTTGATATCCACATTTGGTCAGCCGCATCTAATGGCCCAAGTGGTCCAATTTGGTATTCCCATTGACCGGGCATTACCTCAGCATTTATGCCTGAAACTTCTAGTCCAGCGTCCATGCATAATTGTAAGTGTTCTTCGACAATTTCCCGTCCAAAAACTTCATCGGCTCCCACTCCACAGTAGAAAGGTCCTTGTGGAGCTGGGTATCCACCTTCAGGCCATCCTAAAGGATTACGACCTTCAAATAAAGTATACTCCTGCTCAATCCCAAACCATGCCTCTTCATTAGAAAATTTTTCAGCTACATTCCTTAAATGAGCGCGAGTATTTGATGAATGTATAGACCCATCTGGATTCATTACCTCACACATCACAAGAACATCATCGCCACCACGGATCGGATCTGGAACTTTGTACACTGGCTTCAACATACAGTCACTATCATTACCCTCTGCCTGGTTAGTGCTTGACCCATCAAATCCCCATAATGGAAGATCATCAACGGAATTTATCGGACCATCAATGACCTTTGTTTTTGAACGAAGTTTTTGTGTTGGTTCGTGACCATCCATCCATATATACTCAGCTTTTACTTTACTCACTTTATTATTCTCCTATAGTTATTTAAATAGTGGTTAAATCTGAAATCTTCTGTATCATTTGGTAATCCGATAATATTATTTGAGTCTCAGTCCTTATGACTCCTGACCAGCTCTGAATTTTTCTTAATAATTCCTCTAATGTAGAAGAATTATGTGTTACAACAAATAACATATGAGACCCTTTCCCGGTCGTTGCTAGACACTGTAATACTTCAGGCGTTTTCTCCGCTGCTTTTGTTACCTCTTTATAATGTAATGAAGACTCTGAAATAAGTGTAATTATGGCTGCAACATCAAGACCAAGTGGCTTTGGATCTAGTACCGCATGAATACCTTTAATTATACCAGAATCTTGTAATTTTTTTATTCTATCCGTTACGGTTGGAATAGATATATCAATCTCATTCGCAATATTACTAGCAGACGACCTTCCATCTTGCTGCAAGATATCTAATATTTTTTTGTCTATCTTATCAATTTTCATTAATAAATAAGGGATTATCCTTGCTTTATATTATTAAATATTCTAATAAAATAGCAAATATTATTAGATAATTATATGAATTTTCTAATTAAATAAGGAAATACTATTGAATAAACTATAATGAATTTATAGTATAATAACAGGGCAATATATAATCAACCTTTAGATCGGAAGCTCAAAAAAACTTTTATAGGATGATAATATTACCTGGGTTTCTGTTCTTGTTACATTGGGCCAGCTTTGAATTTTTCTCAATAGCTCTTCGAGTGACTGTGAATTATTTGTTGACACCCATAATAATAATGACCCCATACCTGTTGTAGAAAAACACTGAATAACTTCAGGGCATTCAACAGCTTTTCTAATTACTTCCTGATAACTATTAGAGGATGATGATACGACAGTAATCATTGCTGACACATCAAGAGACAAAGCTTTAGGATCAATAATTGCCTGAAATCCTTTTATCACAGATGACTCCTTTAGCCTCTTGATTCTTTCAGTAATTGTAGGCACCGTTAGATTTAGTTTTACCGCAATCTCACTAGCAGTTGCCCTACCATCTTTTTGTAAATATTGTAATATTTTTATATCAGTATCATCTACCATATTGTCCTCTATAAAATTAACTACTATTTAGTAACTTAATAATAACACTAATTAAAAATAATCTCTTTATTTAGTTCAATCAGTTCCCCATAATCCAAAATTTTATCAATATTAATTTTTGATTTGTCTGTGAGGATCGTAATCACTATTGGATCTTTCTTAAAATTATTTTTATGAAACTCTATAATATCATCAAAATCAATTTTCTTATACACACTGTATTCAAACTTATTTGGATCTTCCTTGTGTCCCTGTTTAATAAGATTACTAACATATGTCGCCTGGCTTCTCCATGCTGGTTTCCTTGTATTTATTGATTGCGTTAGCCCATCACGAATAGAACCAAGTCTGTTTTCTTTTTGCGGCATATTTTTGAATATATCTATGTATGTTGAAATTGCGTCCATTGTCTTGTCAACCTGCGTGCCAATATAACCATAAAAATACCCTTTCATATCAACATCTGGCCTGTTGATATAGTATCCCCGAGCAGTATAAGCCAGCGACCTAAACTCTCTTATTTCCTGAAAAACAATACTCGCCATTCCCCGTCCAAAATAGTTATTGAAAACATCAGCCACGCTCCTCTGTTCCATATCAAGAACCTTACCCTCAGATAGTATATAAATCTGACTCTGGACTGCCTCAGGATCATCGATCATAAACACCTTATTTCTAGTATGAGGATTATAGTCAATTGTTATCGGCGACTTTGTATCTATTAGATTTGACGATATGTTTAGCTGATCTTTAATTGATCTAATCACAATAGACTTAGGAATGGTTCCAGTATACATAATATCAGCCTCATAGTTCATAGCTTCTTTTGCCTGCTGAATCAGAAACTCTGGAGTCATTGACTCTACTTCTTTTAATGTAGATCTTCTCAAGTAAGGCGATTTTTTACCCCATAATGCATAATCTTTTAGTGCTCTACCAGCAGCAGAGGGATCTTTTTTCTCTCTGTCTCTGGTAATCTTACTATTTTCTACCAGCTTACTGAGCTTTTGTCTATCATCTTCTCGAACATGCATCTGCCCCATATACTCATTAAGATAACCAAGGGTTTCTTTATAGTGGTCATCAAAGCCACTAATAGAATAACCAAAATAATTACTGTTTGCAAATACCTCTATTTTCGACCCTATTTTTTGAAGTTCCTCTTTAAACTGGTCAAAGGTTTTATCCTTTGTGCCTATCAAGGCAATATATTGAGCAGACTGAGAAAGCGCAGGGTTTTCAATAGTTCCTAGGCCAAATTGAAGTCTCATACTAAAAATCGTATTTACAGGATTTTCAACATAATAAAAATGAAGATTTTCTCCGATATCATCAAAAACCACATCCTTACCAAATTCTACAAACCTGGGGATAATCTTATTTGGTTTGATTTTATCCAGTTCACTTGCATATTCTGATTTTGCTTCAGTATTCTTTGGAGCGACTGGTTTGAAAGGCGGTTTTTCAAGTTTAACCTTATCATGGTCTCCTTTATCTGAACGAACAATTAAATAATTTTCATTAAAATATTTATTAGCTACTTCAATAATTTGATCCCTGGTAACACTATTAATTTTTTCAGGATATGACTTTATATCTTCCCATGGCTTATTATCTAATATTATGGACATAATCAGCCACAATCTTCCGCTAACACTTTCCATCCTGGTCTCGTGGCTCATATTAATATTCAGCTTAATAAAATCAAGTAATTCAGGATCAAAATTCCCGGTTTTTACTTTATCTATTTCATTTAGCACTAACTTTTCTGTCTCGTCAAAAGTTTGGTTATCATCTTTCGGTACAAACTGAAAACCAAAACCACCTAAGTCAGTACCACCAAGCCCCGTAGTTGCATAGGCGCTGAGAATTTTATTCTCTGTGGTTAACCTATCTAGCAAACCAGTTCTTGATGAATTATTAAACATATTCTGGATAACATCAAGAACAACTGCGTCCTCATGATTCGGCTCGACTGTCCTGTATCCCATCCTAATCATCCGATAAGGCGTCATTACTAGATCAACAACTTCTCTGCCTTTAAATGGTTTTTCTAATATATTAACTGGTTCTATCGTTCCACCTTTTTTTATTTTCTGAAATTTTTCTTTAATCAATCTTTTTACTTCTCTTTTATTGAAATCTCCAGCGATAATCAAATACATATTATTTGCTACATAGTATTTATCATAATATTCTTTCATTTTAGAGAGAGAAGGATTTTTTAAATGATCTACTGAACCAAGAACTGTCTGCTGGCCATATGGATGCTTTTTAAAAAAATATTTTCTGAACGTTTCATAGAAAACACGAAATGGATTATCCATTGCACGGTTTTTTTCTTCATAAACAATTTCAAGCTCTGCCTGAAACATTCTAAACACGGGGTCTAAAAACCTGTGGCTATAGATTTCCATCCACTTTTCAATCTGCGTACTTGGGAAAGCATTAAAATAATAAATAAAATCTGAGCCAGTTCCTGCATTAAGTCCGGTTCCGCCCATTCCCTCAATCAGCCTGTCAAACTCATTGGGTATCGCATACTCAGCAGCCTTAACACTTACCCTGTTTATATCTTTCTGAATATTTAGCCTCTCTCTGTCATCTTTTGTAGAGGCCAGCTTATCATATAAAACCTCTATACTATCTAGATATATTTTTTCTGTATTATAGTCAATGGTACCCATCTTCGAAGTACCTTTAAATAAAACGTGTTCCAGATAGTGTGCTATTCCTGTTGCATCACTTGGGTCGCGCTTGCCTCCTCCGTCAACGACAACGGCTCCGAAAACGCTGGTCTCATTATGATCTTCGTTTAGCATGACTGTTAGTCCATTATCAAGCTTGTATATTTCAACATCTAGGGGATTTGGTTTATCGCAATTAAAGGCAAAAAATAAATATAGTATAATTATTATGTTTTTCATTTTCATCCTTGTATGAATAAGATCTATTTGATTATTTGCTAATTAGAGTAAATATGAAGAGCTGATATTAACCATCTCTCTTTAATGAAAAAAATTCTTTTAATATAGATACGCATTGACTCTCCATCACTCCACCGTGAACTATGGTATCCGACTCTAGCCTCTTGTCTCCGCAAATCTGATATAGCGATCCGCAGGCGCCTTTTTTCTCATCATATGCACCAAAAACAAGTCGATTCACCCGAGAATTTATAATAGCACCCGCGCACATTATGCAGGGCTCTTTCGTTACGTAAATAGTACACTCGTTCAGTCTCCAGTCATCTAGAGTGTTTGCAGCAGCTGTAATTGCTAAAATTTCGGCGTGTGCTGTCGGATCGTTTAGCGACTCGCACTGGTTGTAGCCTTTGCCTATAATCCTGTCAAAACACACTACAACAGAGCCTACCGGAACTTCATCTAAAGAAAATGCTTTTTCAGCTAGTTTGAATGCCTCTGACATCCAAAAAGAATCATCCTTTACAGATAATGGGTCAGATATATTACTATTTGGAATAACTAGATATTTTTTAGGGTCTGCTGCAGTGACTGTAATATTTGTGCTAGCTCTGCTCTTCCAGATACGGTCTCTACATTCATTGTCAGTGCTTTAGGATTATTTGAGGGGAAACTCTGATAATACGTGTCATTATAGATCGACTGAAGGTTGTCTCGACAGGAAACAAAATAACCCATATTAAAATTAGCAAGCGCTAGCTCTAGCCTAATATCAAGGTGATTGATTTTGTTATCATGACTAAAATACCATGGCCCTAGCTCTGGCCTATCAACTAAGACATAGGCAGCATACGTACGCACCAATGAATCAATGTGCATTCCACTGTAAGAAAATGTAAGCCCAGCATAAATATCAAGATCCAAGTCGGGAGTATCATACGGATCAAAAGGCTTCGTCTGGCTGATAAGAAAATAAAATGCCGCTGAATCAGCCTGCCTTAGTTTCCCAAAACACCATCCTATGCCACTAAACCCATCGGCATAAGAAGAATCTTTGTCTACAGCATCATAAAACCATTCTCTTGCCTCTTGATATTCACCAGTCTCGTACAAGGTCCAACCATAGCCCGCTAGGTCTTCCTCTGTTGGAATAACAGGCTGTCTACAGTTGAAAGATAGAATTAGAAAAATTAATGATCCTAATACCGTCGTAGTATGTTTTATATTTTTAACCATCACTTTAGAAACATCATCTTTTTGTTTTTTATGATTCCAGTGTCCGTCTTAAGCTGAATGAAATATATTCCAGAGGGCAACATCTTACCAAATTTATCAGCACCATCCCATTTTACATAAAATTGCCCAACCTGGCTAACATTATTAACCAATGTTACAACCTGCTGACCAAGAATATTATACACATTAACACTTACCTTTTGTTCTAGTCCATCTAATAGACCAATATCATACTTGATAGTGGTAGACGGATTAAATGGATTTGGATAGTTTTGATGAAGGTCTGTCTCTTCTGGCACAATAATCGTTTTAGGTCCAAGCCTAAAATATCCGGTATTATCTGTAAAAGTAAACACCTGGCCGTTTCTATTAATCGATGGCAGTTCTTTCCAAATTACGCCATTATCCCGCTGGTAAATGGAAAGATCCTCTCTCAAGCTACCGAATTGTACTTCGATTGGTTTATTAAACACAAACGACTCATCACCTAGTACATACGATGCCTCATCCGTAAAATTACTAACAAAAAGTGAGCTGTCAACAATGAGGAAGCTCTGGTCCATGTCAACACTGCCAGGATCTCCTGCAATACTAAATCTTCCATCTGAGCTGCTAGCATACCAGCGGTTAGCAACACGCGCCGGCGCAAGGTTAAAGGTATTTGTATAGATAGTTTTTCCTACTTCAGCAATCGCCAATACATCAAACGAGTATCCGCCACCTATGCCGAAACTAAAGTCTCCCGTATAGGTAAATGCTGCTACAGTATCAACATCTATACGCTGGTTTTGTACCTCAAGCTGGAGGTACTTCGTTTTCTGCTCTTTGTCTACAATAATTATGTGAACATAGCTTGAGAAAGCATTATTCTGGACCAATGAAACCTCTATATCAGGCCTTGGAACACGTAAAACATTCAGCGTAAATAATTGTGAGCCCTGGGCCTCTTCATCAGACGCAGTAACCTTGAAATTCGCATGCCCAGACCAGAGGTCGAATGGTTTAAACAGAACAGTATCCCCTGGTCCATCGGAGACATATGAATCACTAGAAAATGTGACCGAGTCTGTGTTATAGATCCCTTCAATTGTGAAGGTTAATGTAGAATCATCTACGTCAGAAGTATACTGAGAAAAATCAATCCAAATTGAATCATTCTCATTTATCACCAGAGTGTCGATGGCAGAAACAATCGGAGGATCATTCAACGGAGTTATATTTGCAATCACAGTGTCTAAGTCAAAAGCCCCTAGCGGATCCTGAGCTCTAAAAATTATTCTGTGGTTAGAACCATAATAGTTTGCGTCACTGTTAAATATTGCATAGGTACTATCACCTCTCGCCTCTATATCAATGGTGATCAATGAGTTTTCTCTAGAGAGCATCCTCATTGTCGTCCTTCCAGATCTTTTTGCCAGCGCTGGAATGTCTACACCTCTTGCCGGGTTAAATCCCATATAGGACCTCATTAACTGCGTCTGCACCTTCTTAGGCGTACCAGGCCCAACAATAACCGTTGCCAGAGGAAAGTCCTCATCTAACTGCGAGGTATCCATAATAACAAACTGCCAGGACAATGTCGAGTCCGCATTATCAATGTCTTTGACATACTTACTTAGGTTAATCTCTTTAACCTCTGTGGGAGGCTTGTCTTCGCTCCATGTAATCACCTCATCCTGACCAATGATCGCAACCTCTGGGGTATCATTTACAGCATTGACCGTAGTATTGACAAATAAGGTATCAAAGAACGAATACTGGTCTTCTGCTATCAGCCTTAGGGTATAGTCACCGGCCTGGTCAATCGTATCATTTTGGATTGGAGTCCATGATATCAGTCCGGTAGTCTCATTTATACCAGCAGGATGTTTATCTACCTTGATCGTATCATCTCCATCCCACTTCCAAGACATTATAGAATATGAAAATGAGTCACTCTGAAGCGTGCTCAGATCAAGGTCTGTTACCCTG
Source organism: uncultured Fidelibacterota bacterium (assembly GCA_913043185.1). The sequence continues at coordinate 18,450 of CAJWMI010000018.1, forward strand.
GCCGTGTCATAGTCCCAAGGAATATCCTCATACAGCGTAAGATCATCAAGGCTAATAAATTCAGGTGCTGAGTTAATCCTCTGTATCGCACTGGTATAGAGCTTGCTTGAAGAATTTCCAGCGACATCGAACGCTCTGACAGCAATAGCATAATAAAAATTATTTTTGAGCATCGTCGTGTCCTGCTGGAACGGACTTTCAATCGTCGGAGCATTTGCATTTGTTATGGTAAGCCAAACATCATCTACTCCGTCTCCACTATTATCACCGGTAATCACACTGTCCGTGTGAACACTCGTACCCGGTACAGGGATACTGCCTACATCGTGGTAGCTAGTGTCAGCATACTCATAAATCTGCAGCTCGTACCTGTCTACACCTGAGGCCAGAATCCCTCCAGGGTCTGTAAACTCTGACCAGCTAATTGTAATCGTATCATTCGAGATAATAGGACCTGTTTCGTTAAAGTTTCCGCCAGTCCAACCACCCTGAGAGGGAATAACAATATCATAGCCTACCGTGTCTGTATTGGTCGAATCTGATTCATAGAGATCCCTTTCATTTCGCACAAACCCATCGCTCGTCTGGCCGTAGGTTACGTTTCCATGTTTATCTTTTAGCACGGCCCTAAAAAGAAGTCTATTTCCAATCGAATATGATGCCGTATCAAGCGATCCGATGGACCTTGAGACCGTACGGAGATAAGCATATCCTCCGAGAGGATCAATGCCTGAAATAAGGTTGTCCTCTTCACCAATATTCTGCCACTGAACCGGAATAATATCAAGGTTTTTAACCTGTATGTCTAATGTCCCTCTTGGGCCCCATGTTTCATTTCCATAAAGCGTGGTATCTGAATCATACTGCTGATAAGGCACCTTCACCTTTACGCTGTCCGTCTTTTTATTTATCCAGCCATCAACCACTCGGTATCCCGTGGTCCAGAGCGTGTCCGTTGGGAACGTTATCTCTTCTGGCTGAGGATCTTCAAAAACTGGATAGACAGATGTATATCCCCACGGATGTATATTGTCTATCTCTAGAGCAAGATTAGAAACGGTCGAACTCTGTTTTTGCGGGCTATTGCCATAAACATCAACCTTAGTTCCTGTGCGGTCATAGGCGTCTAAGGTTAAATATAAAATACCATCATTTCCTGCACCGTCTTCTATTGTAATTGTGTAGTAGAGCGTGTCCACCGTACCTGTTACCACATTTTCATTGCTTGAGTCAGGCGCTATATTACTAAACTCAAGTCCATCACCGTAGCTATAGACTCCTGCCAGAACAGGTACAGGGTCAATGCTCTTGATCAGCTCATTCATCGCCACTTTTACGACAACCTGATCGCCACCAATCGCAAAACAACAGTATGAAGAATCAGCACTAGTACCTGTAATGGTTAAGAGTGAGTCTCTCTGGTTGGTGTAAGTAATCGTAGCCGTTGGCTCTGTATTATCAAGCAAAACAGAGTTACCAAAGCTAAGGCTATCTTCTTCAAATGGGTTTCCTGCCAGATCGCTCGATATAACCTGTACCCAGACATAGCCATCCCAATCAGGATCCTGTGGAATCCCTAGCGTGTCCATGTTGACTGTATAGTACCAGTTTGTCGCATCATCGGTGGAGTTAATCATGGGCACGGTAAACTTCTTTTGAACCTGGCTGGTATCAATAGCCCCGCTTGTCCAATCGGCAGAAACGTCATCCTGGGGAACGCTTGCATCAAAGAATAACCTGAGCTGAGGCGTTCCGGTCTGGAGCTCATTAAAATTAACATTGACCGTGGTACCCGTGTCCGGATCTAAGGCAGTAATAAACTGGTTCTCATAGCTCACCTGGGCGGTGGGTTTTCGAGTGTCATAGGTCACAGACTTGATCGTGTCCTGCCCCTCATTTCCGACACCGTCAATACCCCGAAATATAATGTTATAGGTATTACTGTCTGAGAGCGCATCCGTGAGCGTAGTCTGGTTTGCAATATTACCGGCGTCATTGTCGCCTCTGTCGGTTTCACAGTTTTCCTGGTCATCCGGGTCTGGGCACTCCAGGTTAACCTCTGTACCAGTGCCAGGATCTGAGATAGGATCAAACTTAACCCAGGCAAAATCCATATTCTCATCATTGTACCAGCCAAGCTGTACCGAATTGATAAACGCATTATCCGCATAGGAAAAATCTCTAAACGATGGTTCTACATTGTCTAAGATGAATGTTTCATTCCCTGCTCCATCAGCCAGCAGATAGCTGCCGACGGGATTCTCTGCCCAGTCGGTTCCATTAACGGTCATAGACAGGAAGTTGCTATATTCTGCAAAATCACCAGTCCCCGGTAACGTAACTAAGTAGACACTGCTGTCACTGACCCCGGTGCTGTCATAGACACCATCTAACGCTGTCACAACATTGGCCTCGACCCCTGACCATTGCCACGTGTCCACATTAAGTGTTGGCTTTGACACCTCATTCTCTGTGTCTGGATCAAGTGACAGATACATTGGCTCATTAGGCACTGCGACAACCCTGATTATATCGTCTACTCTTCCAGAGTCTCTAGCTGCCGCCGCTGCGTTAGTAGTGTTTGTATAGACAAAAGCTACTGCAGGAGGAGTATTATCAATTATAAGGTAGTCCCTCTGTGTGATACTCTCCTGAACTAGTGGGTTTCCGGCAACGTCTGTCGCGCTGATTGAGATTGTGGCCGCTCCATCGTACTGCGAATCTCCAGATGTGCCAGGGACATCTAGAAGATATGTAAACGTATAATCATTCGCTGCCGTCGTTTCCATCGTCATATCCGTAGGGTCACTGCCAGAATCACTTGTATATACAGCAGAAAGCTTTGGCGTACTAAAGGGTAGATCGCTAGGGTCAAACGTAGCAGTAATAATCGGCTCGTGCGATCCGTTAACATATTTTCTTGAGTAGCTAAGATTAAGATACACATGCGGGGTCATGTCAACCGATATTGTCTTGGCACTTGCCACAGACTGCTCAGTAATGTTACCCGCTATGTCCGTTACAATGTTTCTAAAATAGAGTGTGTTCCCCTCAATAAACACGTCGGTCACCGCGCGTATGGCCGAACTATCGACAGACACGTTTACAAATCCTTCATCGACATCATCCTGCTGAATCACTTGACCAGAGCCGATCGAGTGCCAGGTTGCTGTCGCAACATCTGAGCTGGAAGACATCTGAACCTGGACCGTACCACCTACAAGCGAACGATCTCTGTCAATGAAATAATCACCCCTGTCATCATCAAACGAAACCCAGGATTTAAAGGTTAGTCCGGTGTTTGTACTGTTAAAATATCCTTCTCGCGAGTAGCCGCTTCCGATCACCGTATCCGGAAGAATTTGATCATAATTATCAAATGCTGCTGCTAGTGTATAATTGTATCCCGATGAAGGAAGCCCAAACGCAGGATCTAGAGGCATAACCTCATCCACAATTAAAAGTGAGCCCGCGGTCTCCGTACCTTGTCTAGAATTTCCAGCCTTATCCGTAATGATCGCTGCAAATTCAACAATAATATTGAACTCAGGAACACTGAGGCTCTTATCTGGAAAATCTGTCATTGCCTCCACTGTGGCAGCATCTAGCTCAAAGTGAAGCGTATTTCCAGGAAACTGTCCATAGTGATATGGTGCAGCCAGATCGTCGGAGTTCCAAACACCCTCTGGCTCTGTTCCTCCACCGTCTGCAAGGCTCTCTAACAAAACAGTAGCCGCTCCGATATTCTGCCAGTCACCCGGAACATTCAATACATGGACCCTTCCTATAATCTGCACACTGCCACCGATGAGACTTATGTCATTGTCACTAGCAGAATTAGCCACTTCAACGATCAGCCTGGTAGAGTTTGAGTTCCAATATCCAAAAACATTATTGGATCCATCTACAAAGACACTATCAACCTGGAAAGCGGTTGGGTATATACCATCAACCTCTACCGTTGAAATATCTTCGAGACTGAAATCTGTATCAGCGGTAAACACGGCCATATCATTTCCCGCATTATCCCGTAAATTTCCTGTGGGAAGTGTTAAACCAGTAAACGTAAGGCTACTGCTTACATCATTTTCCTGTACAGTATAGGCGATCGTTATATCGCCCACACCTTGCAGGTCAGCTGCAGCGATCTCTGGGGCTGTGATCACATCTAGTCCAACGGTAGCCACACCATCTGTTAAGGTAAGAGTCTCTGAAAAAGTAAACTTAATATTGATAACACTGTCTACACCAAAAAGCCCGTTGTTTGCGCTGCCGTCATCAGGGTTGATGGACTCAACTCTTGAGATCGTTGGGAATACGGTATCGATAGCGAGCTTGTCTGAGCCAATGTTTATCTCCGTCTTATTGCCCGCGATGTCAACCACCTCAGCCTTTAGGTTGATCGTTTTGCCCTCTTCATACTCAGCCTGGTCCTCTACATAGTCCTCTGTTATTGAAGCGACCACGATTCCGTTTTCTATATTATCTGATGGCTCTACCGCAACCGGATTACCAAGCTGGTGATAGGCCGCAGAGGCTGCGACATCACCGATTCCAGCGAGAATACGTACAGAACCATTGCTCACGCTTTGGTCCACCGCTTGGACAGTAACACTGACATCCAGACCCGTGTTTGTGCTGTTCCAATAGTTTGCCACAATGGTCCCTCCTGTGGCTATAGCAGAGCTGATCACATAGTTGGCGATCGTAGGCGCAGACTCATCGATCGTGATCGTGGTAGCACTTGGGCTTCCCTCCGTTTTGTTACCATCCCTGTCCGTAATCTCCGCGGAAATAAAAACAACATTACCATCTGTAAACCAGGCAGTCGGACTGTCAGGAAGCGAACCCTCAAACTCTGCTGCGGTGACCTCAAACGAATAGGTACCAGCGTCAAGCTCATCCTGGGTTATTGTTCTTGTCGGCGTGGATAGGCTGCTATAATCAAATCCATCTTTTTTCGCGATCAGACTGACCGTTCCACCAACCAGCCTCGCATTATTCTCAATCGGCACGGTGACCGTTAGCCCGGTGTTGTATGAGTTCCAATATCCTGCTGTTATCGGGTTCCAGTGACCACTGATAACATCATCCGTGTTGGTGGTCTTGGTTATCACAGATCCAACCGTAAACGCAGCCGGCGGAAGATCATTATCCTGGATCGTAACCTCAAACTCATTGTCAGAGCTTACACTGACAGTGTTATCATCACCCGTTGCCCAGCTAGCGTCGGCACCTTTGTCCCGGTACCCGTCAATCTGTAAAAAGAAATTTTCATTGTCTGCCACCGCTGTTGCCTCGACCAGATCATCGTCCCACACATCGATCGGAACAGAAACGGTCCACTCCGATACTGCCGCAGTCGCAGCCGGTATGGTCACGGTCTTGGCACCAGAGACACCAAGGTCTGCGTTGTCTACTCCTAGATGAAAGTCATAGTTGTTATCGCTGCCCAGTTCTGCGGTTCCACCAGCTTTTAGAGAATACTGAACAAGAATATCGGTGCCGGACTCGGCGCTGAGGCCAACCTTAATGTCCGTGTTCTGGTAGTCACCCTCGAGATCTTCATCATCAGGATCCCCCTCCTGAATGATCGCATTGGCACCTACCCAGGTTACAGAGGGCATGCCATCATCATTCTGGATTGTATAAACATAAGAGTGGTCACCAGAGACCAGCTCATTTGTTTGGGCATTGGTAGATGCCGTAAGCTCAATGTTTATATACTCATCTACCTCATATATATCATCTGCTTGGATATAAATTATGATACATTTGGTATCATTATTTGGAGAACTTATTGTACTTACACCCTGTGTCTGTGACCAAGTATCAGTACCAGAGTTATAGCTATAGGTATGTCCGACAAAGGTCAATGTAACATCATCCACATCTTCGCCTACTTGTTGATATATAGCTGGATTGGTATGATCCCTTACCATATAATCATATAAATATTTATTACCAAACTCCGCAGCAGGATTGGCTAAGCTTGCAGAAGTATAGTCTGTCTCACCAACACCTATATCCGTATCTATCGCAAAGGTTGCTGTGACTGTTTTTTCAGATTTTACAATATCTCCACTTGCATCACGCAAATGTACATTGACAGCATTATAAGTAGAGGAGCCTGCAATAGTACCCTCGGACTCAGCTATGTCCGCCTCAAACTGTACATAAGGCTCTGGATCATCATCCGTGATCGTAAACGTGTACACATAGTCACTGCCCAGCTCAGCCTCTGCACCGGCCTTGCTGCCGTTTGAGTCGTAATAGTCATTGGCCGGATCATTGACCCAGTCTGCAGAATTAGCAAGGCTCAGGCTGACCCTTACTTTTTGATCATACTCATCAAAACTGTCGTCCACAATCGTTAGCGGAATGTATACGTTTGTCTGACCGGCTGCGATCGTGACAATACTGTCCCCGGCTGCGTTTTTGGTTACGGACGTGCCAAAGCTATAGTCAATTCCCTTGGTAGCCGTGTTCTCATTGTTCGGATAGTCTGCATTATAATAGAGATCACTGGCCCCTGGATAGTTGAGCGTGTGATCGATCG
>CAJWMI010000019.1 GCA_913043185.1 uncultured Fidelibacterota bacterium
TTCTTACTTGATGCCAAGTGGATCTTCTCTGGCATCGCAAAGTGGATGGTCGCGAGCCCATCGGTACTTGGTCTCGTTGATAATTTAAACATGTGGGGCCTCACCATTATTGGAACATGTTTAATCCTAGGACTATTCTCCAGATACGCAAGCTACGCGGGAATGATCCTTGTTTTAGTCTATTACTTATTCACCCCTTCATTCTGGTGGCTGGATTATTCTCGTCCAGGAGAAGGCAGCTATCTTGTGGTAAATAAAAATCTGATAGAGGCCTGTGCTCTTTTTGTGCTTTACCAGTTTCCCACAAGTGAAATTATCGGGCTAGACCGTCTTTTAGTTAAATACAAACCTTTTAAATAAGAGTTATTTACCATGGACAATGAAACAAAAAAAGGAAACAATAAATCAGATAATAATACAAACCTGGATCGAAGAGAATTATTAAAGGGTCTCGCAACGCTACCGGTTCTTGGCGCATTTTTTGCCAGCCTCTGGGCTAAATATCGTCGTGATGTTATGAAAAAGTCGGCACTGCTTCAGGATCTAATTAAAGAAAAAAAAGCACCCGCGGTTGTTTCTTCTATTGGAAATCATGAGCGACTGCGTATCGGTGTCATTGGCTATGGCGGCCGCGGAAGTCATCTAGTAAGGGGGGCCGGGTTTGCAACTCCTGGCTGGACCAAGAGAGCATCAGAAAATGCAAAAAATAATAAACTGGATAAGGGATTTGCCACCTTTATGCAGCAAGAAGATCTTAACACCTCTTTGAACGGCGTCTGCGACCTGTTTGAAGTCCGAACCAATCAAGGGATCGAGGCATCAAAAAATGAAACCAGGCCAGGTGGTAAGCCGCAGGAAACCGCAAAAAAATATCGTCACTATAAAGAGATGTTAGCAGATGACAATATTGACGCTGTGATTATTGCTACCCCAGACCATTGGCACGCTCAAATTGTAATCGACGCAGCCCGAGCGGGGAAACATGTATACTGCGAAAAAGGACTCACTCGCACGTTTAATGAGGCAATAAAAGTCTATGACACAGTAAAAGAAACCGGTATAACCTTCCAGCTGGGTCACCAAAACAGACAGGTAGAGGCCAATGAGAAAGCAAAACAAATTATTGACCAGGGTCTGCTCGGACCTGTCAACATGGTAGAGCTAACAACCAACCGCAATTCACCCTGGGGGGCCTGGGTCTGGGACATACACCCAGAGGGTAATGAAAAAACAATTGACTGGAAAACATTTCAGGAGCCTGTTGCACTGAGAAATAGAATTCCATTTGGAGATGAGGCCCTAAAACGATTTTTCAGGTGGCGCTGCTGGTATGACTATGGCACAGGTTTGTCAGGAGATTTGCTGTCCCATGACTATGACACCATTAACCAGATAATGAATATAGGTATCCCGAAATATGCATCATCTACCGGTGGAATCTATTTTTATAAAGACGGCAGGGACGTGCCCGATGTGTGGAACGCTACTTTCGAGTTCCCGGATAAAGATCTTACTGTCTTGTATAGCGCAACCTTATCCAGTAATAATCCTCGGGGAAATAGAATAATGGGTCATGATGCTACGATGATGATGGGCGGCCAAAGTGGTGGCGGAAATATCCACGGGTTTATTGTTACCCCAGATGACGCATCTACCCAATACAGAGATCGTATCCAAAATGGTATAATAAACACACGCTATCCAATGTACAGCTATGCGCCTGGTTCAAAACAAATTGATGGTGTGACCGGTGCCACGTCCAAGTATTTTGCCAGTAAGGGCCTCCTATACACATACCGAGATGGGAAAAGAGTTGACCCAACTCACCTGCATATCAAGGACTGGCTTGAGGCTATTCGAAACAGTGGCCAGCCAAAGTGTAATATTGAGGTGGCTCTTCATGAGGGTGTAGCCTGTGCGATGGCTACAGAATCTTATTTGCAGGGTCGTCGGATTGAGTGGGACCCTGTAAACCGTAAACTAATCTAGATCTATAGGACAATGATAAACAGATTATCCAATAATTCCCGCCTGGGAGTAATGATGTTTCTCCAGTATGCTCTGTGGGGTGCTTGGCTCCCGGTTACCGCTAGATATCTATCTGCAACCACATCCGAAGGAGGACTGGGATTCAGTGGCTCTGAGATTGGAATGATCTTGGGCCTAGCGGGCTCTATTGGTGCCATAGCGGCACCATTTATTGCTGGTCAAATAGCTGACAGATATTTTAGTACAGAGCGCATACTGGGATTACTGGTTACGGCTGGAGGGGCTGTTAAGTGGATAACCGCACACCAGACCGAATACGGTGCCTGGCTGGTTTTATCCATCATTTATAGTGTCCTTTATATGCCCACGCTCGCCCTTTCGAACTCTATTACATTTTCCCACATTGATGACCAGGAAAACGATTTCCCAAAGATAAGGGTCTGGGGAACGATAGGCTGGATTGCTGCCAGCTGGGTTTTTCCAATGGTCTGGCTGCAGCAGGGTCTCCATTTTCAGTGGATGCCGCCGTTTATAGTTGGGACCGAAGTTCCTGATGTAACAAATCGCCTGGCGGATGCTTTGAAATTTTCAGGGATAATCTCCGTTAGCTATGGGGCATTTTGTTTGCTCTTGCCTCATACCCCTCCTAAGCGAGATGCGACAGAAAAATTGGCCTTTAAAAAAGCGTTTGAACTATTTAAGAAGTCCTCTTTTACCGTATTAGTGATTGCCAGCCTTGCAGTTAGCGTGATACACCAGATATATTTTTTACAAACGGGACCTTTTCTATCTCATATTGGCATCCTTGACAGTCAGATAGGGCCTGCGATGACGATTGGCCAGTTCGCGGAAATTTTAACCATGGCTTATTTAGGATTTTTTCTTAAGAGGCTTGGTTTTCACAAAGTTATTTCGATCGGTGTTGCCGCCTACTGTATAAGATACGCAATATTTGGCACAGGATCATTTCCGGTCTGGATTATGGTAGTGAGCCAGGCTTTTCATGGATTCTGTTATGCGTTCTTTTTTGCTGCTGCATATATCTATGTTGATAAACTTGCAGATGAGGACGTCCGCCACTCTGCTCAGACCGTGTTTGGTATTATTATACTAGGTGGCGGTCCGGTAATCGGCGGCTGGCTGTCAGGCTACCTGCAGAATATCTACACCCTAGACGGGGTCTTTAATTACTCCGATTTTTGGTATAGCCTCTCACTTATAGGACTAATAACAACTTTATTTTTCTATTTTTCATTTCAAACTCAATTAGGAAAAGATAATGTCAAACAATAATATGAAACGCTTGGGTATTGGTTTTATTGGTGGAGGCTTCATTACTCGTTTTCATATTCAGTCCCTGATCGGCGTCAGAGATTGCGATGTAATTGGAGTAATGTCGAAAACCAAGTCTTCAGCAGAAGAGTCATGCGCTCTGGCTCGTGAACTAAAAGTCGGTGATGCTGAAGTCTATAATTCTGTCACAGATATGATTTCTGATCCCAATATTCATGCTCTCTGGATATGCGCACCAAATTTTACCAGGATTGAGATAATGGAAGAAATCGTGTCTGCTATTGAATCAGGAAAAGGTGAGCTTATTGGTGTCGCATGTGAAAAACCCTTGGGACGCAATGTAGCAGAGGCCAAGCAAATGCTGGCACTTGCTAAAAGGGTAAATCTTTTAGATGGCTACCTAGAAAACCAGGTGTTTGCCCCATCAGTCACAAAAGGAAAAGAAATCATTTGGGCCCGCGGTGCTTCTACATCCGGGAGGCCCTATTTAGCAAGAGCCTCAGAAGAACATAGTGGCCCGCATATGCCCTGGTTTTGGGAAGGAGATCTCCAAGGTGGGGGTGTATTAAACGATATGATGTGTCATTCCGTTGAGGAGGCAAGGTTTATGCTAACTGCTCCAAACGCATCTCGGGATTCTATCACCCCGTTAACGGTAAACGCATATGCCTCATGCTTAAAATGGCAGCGTCCAGAATATGCGAAAATATTGTCAGAAAACAGTAGTAAAAAAACAGACTATTTAAAACGGCCTGCAGAAGATTTTGCTCGATCTTTAATAGAATACGAAGATGAGAATGGTGAGAAACTGGTTGTCGAGACAACAACCTCCTGGTGTTTTGTAGGCGCCGGACTGCGTTTGAGCTTGGAACTTTTTGGGCCAGAATATTCAATGTTTGTCAACACACTAGACTCTGACCTAAAAATATTTTTTAGCAGAAATGTCGTTGGATCAGAGGGAGAAGATTTGGTCGAAAAACAAAATGCAGAATCAGGAGAAATGCCAGTAGTAAGCAGCGAAACAGATACATACGGATATACTGAAGAAAATCGTCACATGGTAGAAAGTTTTTTATCGGGAATGCGGCCAATGGAAAATTTTAGTGATGGTCTAAATGTAACAGAATTACTTATGACAGCATATATGAGCGCCGAAAATAATAAAACGATTGTTTTTCCACCACCCGGGCTTGATGAGTTTATCCCGGCCGTAGCAAAAGGAGAATGGAATCCAAAAAATGATTAAAACTAGTACAGCCAGGACTGCAGCTACCCTTCTTATTCTCTTTATCTTTGTCGGATGTAAGACGCAATCAAAAAATTGGACTGTTCTTTTTGATGGAAAAAATGTGAACGGGCTTCGCGGATACAAAATGGAAAATTTTCCATGGGATAATTGGAAAATTGTAAATGGCACCTTAAAAACGCTGGTACATGAAAAAGGTGTGGATATTATATCAAAAGAAAAATACAAAGACTTTGAACTAGAGCTAGAGTGGAAAGTTCAATCAGGTGGGAACAGTGGAATATTTTATTTTGCCAATGAAAAGGGCGACCATATCTGGCAGTCTGCTCCTGAGATGCAAGTGTTAGATAATATTGTTCACGTCGATGGGAAAAGAACCATCACCTCGGCAGGAGCTCTATATGATCTGATCGCGCCTTCAGAGACAGTTGTAAAACCTGTTGGTGAATTTAATCAGGTTAGAATAGTGTCAAAAAATAATCATATTGAACACTGGCTTAATGAAGTAAAAATACTAGAATATGATTACCAGAGCGACAACTTTAAAAGACTGATTGAAAAAAGTAAATTTCGAGATATGCCATATTTCGCTAAGAAAACAGAAGGAGCAATTGGTCTACAAGGCGACCATGGTGAAGTCTGGTATAAAAACATTAGGATTAGAAAATTATAGTATTGGATTTTGAACCGGCGTGAATTTTTAAAAAAAAGTATCACATTCTCAGCGGGGGTCTCCTTGTCCGGTATTTCTATTCTACAATTAAATAGCTGTGAAAGGAAAAACATGCCATTTCAAATATCACTGGCAGAGTGGTCGCTGCATCGGACAATTCGTTCCAAAAAAATTGACCACCTAGATTTCTTTGATATTACAAAAAATAAATTTGGACTGTCTGCTGTAGAATATGTGAATACCTTCTTCTTTGATAAGGCTAAAGATGTCGGTTACTTGAATGAGATGAAGACCAGGGCTGATGATCTTGGTATAAAAAGTCTATTGATCATGTGTGATTCAGAGGGTGATCTTGGGGACCCTGATCCAAAACAAAGAACCAAGGCAATTGAAAACCATTACAAGTGGGTAGATGCAGCAAAATTTCTTGGTTGTCACTCGATCCGAGTTAACGCACGAAGTACAGGCAGCTATGATGAACAGATTAAACTCGCAACTGATGGTCTCCAAAGGCTAACACAATTTGCTAAAGACTTAGGGATTAATATAATTGTAGAAAATCATGGGGGCCTATCTAATAACGGGACATGGCTTTCAAAGGTAGTTCAGGATGTGGACCATCCAATGTGTGGGACGCTGCCTGATTTTGGTAATTTTAAGTTAGAAGATAATACATGGTATAATCGCTATAAGGGAGTAGGTGAGCTTATGCCATTCGCGAAAGGGGTTAGTGCAAAGAGCTATAGTTTTGATCACGAAGGTAATGATACTCAAACCGATTACTATAAAATGATTAAGATTGTATTGGACTCTGGTTACGATGGATATATCGGTATAGAATATGAGGGCAATGAGCTTGGAGAGATGGAAGGAATACTAGCGACGAAAAAACTGCTTGAGCGTGTTGGAATATCTTTGGCCTAGCAATCAATAGACCGCAAAATAATTAATATCATTTATTTTTATAAGCTATCAAATATTTCTTAGCCGCTTCATAGGTATTATCAATTTCCCCATCTAATATTGCCTCTTCAACAGATTTTTTTATTATGCCAATTTCTTTCCCTTCCTCAAGCCCAAAAATGTCCATTATTTCTTTTCCTCTGACCGGGCTTTGAAATTTTTCTGCTGAATCTTTATCTAATACCACCTGCATTTTTTTTTCGACAATATCAAAATTATTTAAATATTTTTTAACCAGTTTCGAATTCTTTGTGGTTATATCAGCTCTACAAAGAATCATTAAGTCTTCGAGCTCATTGCCAGCTGACACCATCAATCTTCTAACTGCAGAATCTGTAACCTCAGATTTAACGAGCGCTATTGGTCGCAAGTGCAAAAGTGTGAGCTTTTTTAAATAATTAGCCAAATGGTTAGAGAGTCGCATCCTTTTTGCAACTTTGTTAAGCATTTTTTCACCAATAGCATCATGCCCATGAAAAGTATATCCTTTTTTGGGATCTATTTTACGTGTTCTTGGCTTTGCAATATCATGAACTAATGCTGCAAATCTTACTTTCATTTTTTCTGTTAATTCTGCAGCATTATCTACAACCTGTAAGGTGTGAGCAAAAATATCTTTGTGATTCCACTCTGAAGATTGTTTCATATCGTACATGATATCAATTTCCGGAAAAACAATTTTCATTAAACCAGTTTTTTGCAAAATAACTAAACCTACAGATGGTTTGATAGTCGATAATATTTTTATAAACTCTTCTCGAATTCTTTCCCAAGATACAATTTTTATCCTTTTAGCCTGCTTAATTATAGAAATACGGCACTGAGGTTCAATCTTAAAGTTAAGTTTAGAAGCAAAATAAGCAGCACGCATCATTCTTAATGGATCATCTGAAAAAGTTTTATCGGGATCCAATGGTGTTCTTAATATTTTCTTTTCTAAATCAGAAACGCCTCCTAATGGGTCCACAATCTCTCCAAAATTTTCAGGATGAATGTCCATGGCCATAGCATTAATTGTAAAGTCTCTTCGTTTTAAATCTTCTTTAAGACTAGCAGATTTGACTGCTGATGGTTTTCTAGAGGTGTTATCATATTGTTCCATACGTGAGCTGGCCACCTCTATCTGGAGTAGTTTATTAGGAATTAATGCTGTCCCAAATTTTTTAAAGGGAACAATTTTTTTTACACCAATGTTTATAGCTAATTTTTTCGCAAATAAAATTCCATCTCCTTCAACCATTAGATCGATGTCCTGAATTTTTCTTCCTAGGATCAAATCCCTTACAACACCTCCAACAACATATACTCTAATATTTTCTTTCTTTCCAAGATTGCCAGCCGTTATAGCCACATTTAAAATATGCTTATAGATAGGCTGATCTAGTATTTTCCCTATATTTGTCATGAACCAATATTACTTTGAAATTTGTATCATATAAAAACCTGTTAGACAATTCACTTGTTTTAGGGAAAAACTTTCATCTATCTTTCGGTTATGGTAAAACTATCCTCTTTCGCAATTAGTATCTTCTTTATAATCACACCAATATTTTCTCAGTTTGGGTCAATCAAAATTGATTTTGATGATAGATTACTAAGAAGTGATGAAAAACAGGATCTCCTCAATTTGAAAGAAGATATTAGACAATTTTATCTTAACACTAGCTGGGACAAAGAATATAGTGATCTGGATATTCCACTTCATATTCAACTAATATTTGAAGGAGCAGCATCAAAAGGAAATGTGAAAACATATATCTGTAAAGCTTTATTCTCAAATGGTAGTGAGTTAAGATATTTTGACAAAGGCGTTCAATTCTATTATAGTACGGGTACTAGTCTTTATTTTGACCTAGTGCTGTTTGAACCTTTATCAGCATTTTTAGCATATTATGCACATATTATATTAGGTGGTGAAATCGACACATATGATTTTAAAGGCGGAAACACGGCATATGAAATAGCCAGAGATATTGGTCTAAGGGGAGCTGCATCTGATTATCAGAAAGGCTGGGGGACAAGGATTAGTTTAGTAGATGATATAAGTAAAAACACGGGATTACGATCTGCTCGCCTATCATATTATATTGCAAAAGATCTAATAAACCAGGGTGACATTGAAGAAGCTGTGAAAGAATTTAATAATATGCTAGACGGCTTAGAACAAAGCTACATTGATTTTAGAAGAGAACAATCAACTCAATTTTTTATGAAAATACATTCTGAAACACTAGCAAAAATATTTAACAAAATTGGTAGAAGAGACCTTCTGACTGATCTAAAGCAGTTGGATCCAGATAATAATAAACTATACCAAATTTATTTAGATAAAATGTCTAAATAAGTTCGTTTTTTCAATAAATAATATTTGATAACTATAGAAAACTGCATCATATTTTTCATAATATTATTATCTTTTAATTTTCTTATTTTTGAAAATTTATATCGTCTTCTAATGATCACTTGAGGATGTGTAACAATCCAAAACAGTGATCTTAAAATAGCTGTTAAGTGCCTCCAGTCTAACATCAACATAGAATAAAAACATGCAGCTATTTCTAATATTATTCTTGGAATTCCAATAACAATAATATTAGAAATGGAATAATTGCTAAACAACATTAGCAATGAGTTTCTATGATTAAGATAATATTTTTTATGAGTATACATTGGCAATGTCAGTGCATTTTTATGATAAACTATAGCATTGGGATCAGCCAAAACCTTAAACCCCATAGCATATAATCTCCAGCACAGATCAATTTCTTCCATATGTGCAAAAAAAGTTTCATCAAACCCTCCTGCTTTTAAAAATAATTCCTTCCTTACCATAATACATGTTCCAGAAGCCCAAAAACATTTTTCTTTATTATCATATTGGCCTTTGTCAGTCTCCTGGAAAGAAAAAAGTCTGCCTCTTGCAAAAGGAAAACAATAGATATCCATGTGTCCACCTGATCCACCAGCATAATCAAAGATATTCCTATCATAATAGTTCAAGACCTTTGGCTGTAATGCGGCAACCTCGGGGTTTGATTTCATGGTATTAACTAAAACAGATATCCAGTTCTTTTCTTGAACAGTATCATTGTTTAAAAAAATCAAATACTCACCACTGGCGCTATCAGCGCCAATATTACAACCGCCCGCATAACCATGATTTTTATCATTTTCGATTAATTGAATATTAGGATAATTAGATTTTACCCACTGAACGCTATTATCGGTTGAGGCATTATCAACTATAATTATTTCGACATCAGGAAATTCTGTGGATGAAATTGATTGAAGACATTCAGAGAGAATGTCTATGTTATTCCAATGCGGGATTACAATACTAACAATTGATTTTATATCAGACAAAATCCTATTTGATTCATTAATCTTGGCTACGTACTTCTTCTAATAATTTTTTGGCATTATTATCATTTGGAAATCGGGAGATCCAATTAACCAAAACATCCTCAGCCTCTAAATACCTACTGGTCGATTTATATATATATACCAGAGAAGATACTATGTCTGGGAAAGCTTTTTGCCATCTATTCCAACGAGCAGTAGATACGGACCCTTTTGAAAATCCTTTAATTTTTACCATATTTTCCATTTTTATATATTCATTTTGCAAATCTGATAAAATATTGATAGCCATTTCGGTATCATCAAGCTCTCTAAAATAAACATTTGCATATTCAACTTTGTTACTAGGAGATAAACCACTCATTGATATTAATTCATCAAGGATATCTTTCATTGAATCTTTTCGATTAAGGTCACCATATAATCTAGCAACCTGATAATGAAGATCCTCTGATGTTATGGGGATTGTTGATTCGGGTATATTAAACCTCATCTGATCTAATACTGAAACTGCTTTTTCACTGAGATCAATTAAAACATATTCATCAGGGCTTTTCTTTCTTTTTTCTTGCTGATAATCCATATAGTATGTAACCGCAAGCTGCATATAAGCACTTCGATAATTCTGCAGTAGTCGAATAACTTGATCATTATAATATATTTTATTATTCCCTAGATTTCTGAACATATATCCAGGAAGATATTCCCGAGACCAGTTTTTGTATTCTTCATCAATCGGACTGTTAAAACCAGACATTGTAAAATCCGTTGACCAATCATCAGGACCTATTTGTGTCATTAAATTTTTATGCATCATACTTTGGTCAACAGGGCTTGTTTTATGGCTCTTAAGTTGAAATGTAAGTCCTTGCATGTCTAAATATGAGTCTAACCCAATTCTATTTGACTGAGAAACCGTAACCGCAAAATATATTGGTACTTTCCAACCAGCATCTTTTATAATTCTTAATATCATGATATCCTGAACCCTGAGCGCTTGTCCAGCAAAAGTAGGCTTCAGGCTCCACTCTATATATCCTTCATCATTTTCTGGATCATTTTTTACTGGAACCTGTACCTTTTTTTCTTCCCACCTTTGCAATCTAGAGGTAATTGCATCCACCTGATTATCTGAAAGATTTATAAATTTCGTTTCAGCTGGCCTTGCCTCTTTCCATTGCTTTATATACCAAGGTGTATTAAGAAGGCTTAGGTTAACAACAGCGACATCTTTTCTAACATTTTCTACTTCTTGTAAATACCACAATGGGAAAGTATCATTGTCACCATTAGTAAATAATATGCCATTTGGGCCTACAGATTGTAAAATATTATAACTGTAGTCCCATGCTACATAGTTTCCAGATCTATCGTGGGAATGATAGTTTACACTTAGCATTACACCAGGCATAAATAGCATAATCAGAACAAGCATAATTGATATAAGCCTAGTTTTAACTTCTGTATTATTGATTTTAACCTGGATAAACTCTCCAATTGCAGCTACACCTGCACCAATCCATATTGAAAAAGCAAAAAAACTTCCGACATAAGAATAATCTCGCTCTCTGGGCTGAGGATCATCTTGGTTTAAATATATTATTATTGCATATCCCGTGAGTAGAAACAAAGACATAATGGAAAAGGACATCCTCTGGTCCTTACTCCCATGGTATAACATACCTAATAGTCCAATTATAAGCGCCAGAGGAAGCCCAAACTGAGACCAGTCCACCCCATCCTCCCTCTTATTCGCTCCCATAGGCGTCACTCCATCATTCGTAGATGAACCACGACCAGCAAATTGCCATAAAAAATATCTGTTATACATTTTTTTAATCTGATAATCCCAGAAAAAATCCCACTGCTTATCCATATCGGTTTTCCTGTACTGTGCCTTCTGACGTGAAGAATAAGAACCGTTATTTGCTGGTGGCCCAACGACTTCATACATTTGCCTTAGTCCCCTAAAGCGCCTTGGGAATTGACCAACACTACCGTATTGTTCTCTCTCAAGATATGATATCATAGATTCAACAGTCTCTGGATCATTTTCATCAATTGTTGGATCCTGGTTTGATCGAATAAAAATCATTGTATAGGTGGAATATCCAATCAGAATTAGCACTACAGACGTTGCAGTCACACTAAGTACGTGCTGTTTATTCATGATAGCCCAGACCATTAAACCAAAAACTGAGAATATTAATAGTGCGGTGCCTCCTACACCTAAAAACCCAGCAGCCATTTTTGGCAAACCTTTAATAATTCCATTATGTATTACAAAAAATATGATCGCTGTTATTAATACATTAATACTAAAAGATTTCCATTCAACTTTGTATTTTCTAAAATATATTATTAAAGTGATAAATGGAATTGTTAGCAGGTTTAATAAATGCAGTCCCGTTGCAAGACCTATCATATAGGCAATAATGAGTATATATCTTTCGTGATTATTTTCATCAGCTTTTTCATTCCATAATAATATGAGCCAAACAACAATAGCAGTAAAAAATGTACTAAATGCGTAAACCTCCGCCTCTACTGCATTGAACCAATGGCTATCAGTAAATGCAAACGTCAGGGCTCCAACGGCTCCGGCTCCAAATACAATCAATACGTCCGTCAAATTTTTTACTTTACCTCTCCAATGTGTGACTACCTTAACAATCGTTAGATATAGTAGCATGACAGCCAGAGCACTAACAAGTGGGGAAATAATATTAACACGAAATGCAATGTCTTCATTAATCGGTATCATCGAAAAAATACGGCCAAGTAATAAAAAGAATGGGCTCCCGGGAGGGTGAGGCACTCCAAGTGTATGAGATACTGCAATAAATTCGCCACAGTCCCAATATGAAACTGTAGGCGCCATCGTATCAAAGTAGATAACAAAGGTTATTAAAAAAATTATTAAGGCGACTAAACGATTTAGTCTTATATAGTTAATCTCTACCAAAGTTTAATCTTTCTTCTTTTTAATCTTTTTTGGTTCCTTTTTTTCTTTACTAATATTTTTTTCATCTATCAAGTTAAGTTTTAGTTCACTAACTGTATTTATAAGCATTTGTTCCTCATAGTCCGTTAGATTACCTTTCATTTTTTCCTGCATCATATCTAATAAATCAATATAAAAGGATGCTTGTTCTATATTGACTCTAGATTTTTCTGTCATAGGATTTTTTATTTTCCCTAGTGAAATCCACGCACTAGACTGGAAAGTCCCAACAAGATACATAAAAAGTTTTTCTTTTTCAGATAAAATATCTTTATTCATTAATAATTGATTTCTTTTAAAAACAAAAGTCGGGGAATTTAAACTAGAGTACTGACATACAAAATGATAATAGAAGCTTAATTTAGTTTAATTATATCTAATCTATCTTTATAATCTATCATAACCCGCTTCTTGATTAAAGCATGATTTTCAAGTTTTGGATCTTTATCGATAATATCAATTGCTAGTTTTCTTGCTTTTCTTATAATTGGACCGTCAGTTATCATATCTGCTATCTTATATTTTATAAATCCGCTCTGTTGGTATCCAATGTAATCCCCTGGCCCTCGTAGCATTAAATCTTCATCAGCAATCCTAAAACCATCAGCGGTTTCCTCCATTATCCCTAATCTAGTAGACGACTTTTCATTGGTACCATGGTTTACAAGTATACAATAACTTTTTTCTGTGCCTCGACCAACTCTACCGCGAAGCTGGTGTAGCTGAGTCAGTCCAAAACGCTCAGCATGTTCAATAAGCATTATTGTTGCATTGGGTACATCAATACCTACTTCAATTACAGTAGTTGCTACTAAAATATTAATTTTGTTTTTCTCAAAATCTCTCATAATTGATTTTTTTTCATCTGACTTCATTTTCCCATGGATTAGTCCCATCTCAATATCTGGAAATATATTATTTTTTAATTCCTTATACATGTCCACAGCGGCTGCAATGTCACTTTTTTCTGATTCTTCAACTAGGGGATATACGATCATGCATTGCTGGCTTAGCCCTATCTGCTTCTTGATAAATGAGTAAACCTTCGGGAGTCTTTGAGAGTCAATTACCTTAGTAGTGATAGGAATTCTATTTTTTGGGAGTTCATCGATTATTGATAAATCCATATCTCCCATATATGTTATAGAAAGTGTTCTCGGGATTGGTGTTGCGGTCATTGATAAAAAATGGGGATTTATACCTTTTTCTGCAAGCTTATTACGTTGTCCAACTCCAAATCGATGTTGTTCATCTATAATAACTAGTCCTAGATTTTTAAAGTTTACGTCTTCTTGGATAATAGCATGAGTTCCAATCACAACAGATATTTTTCCAGCTTCTATATTATTGATTATTAATTTTCTGTCTTTTTTATTCATTTTACCAATTAGTAAGCAACATGTTATTCTTGCTTTAGATAATTCTTTTTGAAATGATTCATAGTGCTGTGTGGCTAAAATCTCTGTTGGGGCCATTAATGAGACCTGAACATTATTACCGACCGCCAAAGCAGTAGAGAGTATAGCAACAATGGTTTTTCCAGAGCCTACATCCCCCTGAAGCAGTCTGTTCATACATACACTTTTTTTCATGTCTGAGTGAATTTCTCGAATCACTCTTTTTTGAGCTTTTGTTAATTCAAATCTTAATGTATTACGGATTGATTTAAAATATGGGCCTACATCTTTTAGTGCCTTTGTTTTTTCATTTTTTATATACCTTTTAACCAGTGCCATAAAAATCTGTAATAAAAAATGTTCATCAAACTTTAATCGGTATATGGCTTTATTAAGTTTTTCTATACTGTCAGGGTAGTGAATCTGTTTTAATGATTCATCCAGCCTGTATAAATTATTTGATCTAATTAATAAATCATTAAACATATCATTAACTGAATTAACACTGTTAAGCGCCTCTATAATAGTTTTTCTGATTAATCGTTGTTCAATGCCGGCAGACCTTAGTTCAATGGTCAAAGGATAAATCGGAATAATGGATCCAGTATTTGACGGGTTATGATCATGATCTAATCTATCAAATTCAGGATGATTGATTGTAAGCCCGTTGTACCATTCAACCTTACCATGGACTGCAATGGTATCTCCCTTTTTAAATAACTTTTTGATAAATCTGATTGAGTTAAACCATGTTAGGGTAATCAGTCCTGTTCCATCCGTAACAACTACCTGAAAAATTTTTTTATGGCGCGTAGATCTTTCGCCAAACGTTTCGACTGTACCCACAATATTAAATTTATTACCACGAGTAACGTCTCTAATAAGTGTTATATTAGTTCTGTCTAAATGTTTTCTAGGAAAATAATATACTAATTCTCTAATAGAATTTATTTGATGATCAGAAAATACTTTAGCTCGTTGAGAGCCAATTTGACTTAACTTTGTTATTGTATCATCAATATCAAAGCTGTTCATATGATTGTCAGATTTCAGTTATAACTTCTCTAATTAACTGTACTACTTCCATTCTTTTTTGTAGGTATATGTAATATACTCTTTATTACCCGGCTCTAAATTAATTAAAAAATAAATAGTGGACGCATCCTCTTTCTGATAATCGTGTGATTGATCTTTAATAACCCAGTCACCATTAATATGTTCAACAATTTTGATATGCACAGGATCTGTCCTGGTGTTATTTATGGCTACCTCAATTACAGCTTCTTCACTTTTTCTTTGTCTATCATAGTTCAATACTTTTCGTTTTCCAGTAATATCAAAAGCATATCCCGCTTGGACTGTTGATGTCTCACCCTTAGGCACTTGCCCCATCTGATCAGATCCAATATATTCAATTCCACCTGATCCAGAAAATGTATACATATCAATTTTACCAGCAGGAAGCGGAATGCCTAACCCGTGTACTTCCGTATTGGATAGTGTAAGCTCTACTTTCAATGGCTCTTCTTTTTGTTGTCTTTCAGAATTTTCAAACACATAAACTTTTTGATAGTCAACGCTGAGTGGACCATACATTCGGACGGTTATACTCTCTTTTGCAATCAGCTTTTTTATATTTCCAATAACATAAATATGATAATCCCCGAGAGAAGCCTGTTTCATTTCTGGGGCCATGTTCCTTTCCATTGATAATTTACTTGAGGAGTGAGATCTTACGGGTTTTACGTTATTTAGTTTCCCCTCTACAAGTTGAATATTTGTGTTTAAATAATCTTTACTAGAGTTGTTAAATATAACTGCCTCTGCAACTAGTTCACCATTTTCCTGGCCATTTATTATCAATCGATATATTGTATTCCAAGATATATTACTTAGCTTGTAAACAAGATCGCCTTCTAGTTCCCCTGCTGTATTGTTTTTAATATTCCATAATAAATATGAAGATAAATTAGGATTATTGATTTTATCCTTACTCTCTATGTACTCAATGTTCTCTTTGTTAAAACTGCGGATACCATTCTTACTTTGTATTGTTATAATTTTTTTTGATATTTCTAAGAGTTTACCACTTATAGCTTTTCCATTTTTTGGCTTTACACTTATAAGGCTACCTTCTTTAGACTTAAAATACTCATCACTAGAAAATATCTTGTCAACAAACCTCTGACTTAATACCTGAGCATTATCAAAATTAATAAAAGGTGTATCTTTGTGTATGCTGAGTGGTATATCATCATACTTGATTAAACTTTTCCCCTTAGGAATATTATTCCAGATTATTTTTTGTTTAACTAGGGCAGTTCCATCTTTGTAAACTGTCATTTTTGAGTCTTTAGAAGACTGAGCAATTAAAAAACAGATTAGAAATGGTATAATAAATTTTTTCATGTTAGCATATTTAAATTAGAATCAATTTTTTCTAGCTCATCTTTTAGGTCTATCATTTTATCTTGCTCTCTTTTAACAATGTCTTCAGGTGCCCTGGAAACAAAGTTCTCATTTGATAATTTCTTTTTTATATCAGACAATAGTAATTCGATTTTTGTTTTTCTTTTATTTAACTGTGCCCTTTCTTTGTCTAAATCTACTAATCCTCCAAGCGGAATATAAAGCTCCATTCCATGAATAACAGCGGCAGCTGATTTTGAGGGTTTTTGCACAGAACTTCCTGCAGAATAAGAATCTAATCTGGCTAGGGCTATAATTAATTCATTGTTTTGGTCGATGAATTCCGTCTGATTTTCATCGCTCTTTATGTTGAGCTCAATCTTTTTTGATGGCGGTATATTCATCCTGCTTCGTATCGCACGTACAGCAGAAATAATATCTTGAAGCATCATCATTTTACTATCTATTTCTTTATTAATTAAATCCTTATCCTCTGTTGTCCAAGGTGAAATAATCAAATCATCCGATCTTTCACTTTTAAAAAACGACCATAATTCTTCTGTAATAAATGGGGTGTACGGATGCAGAAGCGGTAATATTTTTCTTATAGATGCTATGCAAATATCATAAGTGATCAACTTACTATTTTTGTCCTCAGAATAAAACCTTGTTTTTGCAATCTCTATATACCAGTCACAAAAGTCATTCCATATATAATCATATAGAACCTTAGCCGCTTCATTAAAATGAAATCGGTCAATTTGTTTATTGTAATTTTTTATTGCCCTATTTAATCGACTGATAATCCACTTATCAGGTAATCTCAACTCTTTTTGATCAGATGAATATTTTTCATCCCAATCATCTGGTTTATTCATTGAAATAAATCGACATGCGTTCCAAAGTTTATTCATAAAATTTCGGCCAATCTCTAGTCTTTCTTTTGAAAAAAGAACATCCAGACCTTGAGGTGCCATCAGCATAATACCAAACCGGACAGCATCTGTACCATATTCTTCAAAAAGATCAAAAGGGTCTGGAGAGTTTCCTAAAGATTTGCTTAGTTTTTTACCTTTACCATCTCTAAGGATTGATGTAAAGTATACATCGGTAAATGGTTTTTGATCTAGAAATTCGTAGCCAGTAATGATCATACGCGCAACCCAAAAGAATATGATGTCTGGACCTGTAACCAGAGTATTTGTTGGATAAAATTTACTTAGGTCTTTACCCTCCTTAGGCCAATTGTGTACCCCCATAGGCCATATCCATGAGCTTGCCCAGGTATCTAACACATCTTTGTCTTGCTCCCAATTTTCAATATCTTTAGGCCCATTGACAGATACATGTAGCTTTGACCTGTCTTCTTTGTGATACCAGACTGGTATCTGATGGCCCCATAATAATTGCCTGCTTATACACCAGTCTTTAATATTCTCCATCCAGTAATTGTAGGTTTTGACCCAGTGTTCAGGATGAAATCTAATTTTACCAGATTTAACAGAATCAATCGCTGGTTTTACTAGCTCATTCATTTTCATGAACCATTGGTCAGACATATAAAACTCTATCGGCACGTCCCCTCTTTCAGAGAATCCGACTTTATGTAGATAGTCCTCTGTTTTATCTAGAAATCCATCCTGCTCAATATCCTGAAGAACTTGTTTTCGAGCCTCAAACCTATCTTTACCAATATATTTTTCAGGAGCATTATCATTAATTGATGCATCATCATTCATTACGTTGATAAACTCCAAATCATGACGCTTTCCAATCTCAAAATCATTTGGGTCATGTGCAGGCGTAATTTTTACACATCCGGTACCAAACTCAGGATCAACATAATCATCTGCAATTATGGGTATTTCTCTACCAACGAGTGGGAGGGTTACAGTTTTACCTATATATTTTTTATATCTTTTATCATTCGGGTTTACGGCTACAGCGGAATCACCAAGCATAGTCTCAGGCCTAGTGGTTGCGACAACCAAATATTCATCTTCCTCTTTGATAGGATATCTAAAATACCAAAGGTGACCATCTATTTCTTTGTGTATAACCTCTTCATCACTTATTGCTGACTTAGAGACTGGGCACCAGTTCACGAGACGGTGCCCTTTGTAAATAAGACCTTTTTCATATAATTTCACAAAACTCTCTAACACTGCTTTGGAATATCCCTCATCCATCGTAAACCGTTCTCGTTCCCAATCACAAGAGCAACCAAGTTTTTTGAGCTGGTTGATTATTATACCACCGTATTTCTCTTTCCACTCCCAGGCATATTCTAAAAATTCTTCCCTTGAAAGGTCATTTTTGTTTATGCCTTTTTCTTCTAACATTTTGATAACTTTTGTTTCTGTGGCAATTGAAGCATGATCTGTTCCAGGTATCCAACATGCTTCTTTACCTTCCATACGAGCCTTTCTTATTAAAATATCCTGGATCGTATTATTAAGCACATGTCCCATGGTTAACATACCGGTAACATTTGGAGGGGGAATAACTATGGTATAGGGTTCCTTTTTTGATTCAGCGTCGGCATGAAAATAATTTTTTTCGAGCCAGTGTTTGTACCACCTATTTTCAACCTTGGATGAATTATATTTATTATCTAATAATGTTTGTGACATTTTATTTTACTCAAGAGGCATAAATATTAACTTTATTTACACTATGGTACTCATAATTAATCCCTTTAGAATAATAATTTTTCCAGATATAAATAAATAGAATGAAAATAAAAGTATTAGGAATGACATGCGCAGGCTGTAAAGAAACCGTTACCAGGGCACTGGAAAATATCGATAATGTAAAGAATGTTACGGTCTCTCTCAAAAATGAATCGGCTACAATAAAATCAGAAAATGAGCTTTCTATTGAAACTCTACAACATTCACTGCCAGAGAAATACCAAATCCAGAAAAACAATTCAGATAAACCTATATCTAAGTCAAAAGGTAGCCCCTACTTAAGAGACCTTTATCCATTATTTCTTATTCTATTCTATATAACTATTGCATCAATAATTATAAGCTGGAATAAATCTGCTGATAGTTTTATGATAGATTTTATGGGACTATTTTTCATTGTGTTTAGTTTTTTCAAGTTTCTTGATTATAAAAATTTTCCAAACTCATTTTCTATGTATGACCCACTAGCAAAAAACATACCTATATACGGATGGATATATCCTTTTATTGAAACCATGTTAGGTATAATGTTTCTGTCCCGGATAAATATTATTCTGAGCCTTGTTTTAACTATTGGTATCCTGGGGATAACTACGATAGGCGTGATTAAGGTTCTTTATAATAAAGAAAACATTCAATGCGCCTGCCTAGGTACAGCAATTAAACTGCCTATGACAATTGCAACATTAATTGAAAATGGTATTATGATTGTTATGGCAATTATTACCATAATACAATTATATGTATAATTTGATTTCTATTGTTAACGTTGTTTTATTAACTATAACCTTATTTTCTTTTCATGGTATTTCTTTTTCTCAAACATTTTCTGCTAAAGGTCAGTTTGTCGCTAGTGGCCTAACAAGTAATGATATCCCTGATAATTGGCAATCATATGAATCAATCATAGAATACATCCCAACCCTATCTTTAGCAAAAGAAATATCTACTGATAAATTATTCGATGCGGAATGGGCATATCATCTAAAAAGATATTATGCAGGAGACTCACTATTTAATTATAATGAAAATAACCATCGTTTGTGGGTTCGTTATTCAAGTGACAAAATAGAGGCAAGACTAGGCCTACAAAAAATCGTATTTGGGCCTACGCAGATCCTTCGGCCTCTTTCCTGGTTTGATACGTTTGACTTGAAAGACCCTACCGGGCAGACCGATGGAGTAGAATCATTCAGACTCCGATGGTTTCCATCAAACAATATTGCCGTATGGTCATGGCTGATAAATAATGATCTGGACACCCTTTCGTTCGGTGGAAGAGCTGAGGTTACATCCGCAATTGGTGAATTCGGTTTTACATACCACCAGGATCCATCACAATCAATACAACCCATTGGGCAAGTAGGGATACCTGTTTATAAATCACATAATAGAATTGCTGTTGATTATCGATTTGACGGATTTATTGGCTTGTGGAATGAAAGTGTTCTGGTTACATCAGACAAATCAAAAATTAGACTAATAACCATCGGCGCAGACTACACAATCCCTGTTGCTAATGGAGTATTACTCATGACTGAGTCAATGTATATATCCAATGAATACAATAATACACAATCAGATCAAAATTTTTCAGTTTTTTTGGCAAGCTTACCAATTGGTATGGTTCACCAGGTAATGTATATTTCTCAAGTGGACTGGAAAGAAGATAAAACCTATCAGTACCTACGTTGGAGCAGCACCTATGATGCTTATAGTTTGAATATGATAATTTCAGTAAATCCAAAACGTAATCAATACAATATCCCAGCAAACTCGCTATCTAAATCGCTATCTGGATTTGGCACAGGTATACAGTTTATGTTTGTCTACAATCACTAAGGAGTTTTAATGGAAAATAAAAACGTAATTAACATAAAAAACTTGGTCAAGAAGTTCCCCGTTGGAGGAGATTATTTTACAGCTCTGCAGCAGGTAAATCTAGAACTGACCGAAGGTGAATTTATTGGTCTAGTCGGTCCATCAGGATCAGGCAAGACAACTCTATTAAATATTATTGGCGGTCTAGATTCGGCAACGGAGGGGAGCGTAAGTGTTTTAGGTCATTCAATGGATAATACATCTCACAATGAACGGGCTGAAATTCGACGCAAACATATGGGATTTATTTTTCAAAGCTATAACCTGCTGCCAGTATACTCAGTATATGAAAATGTAGAACTGCCTTTGATATTGAATAATATAGAGCAAACTGAAAGAGAGAAAAAAGTGCCCCGTGCAATTGAATGGGTTGGTCTTTCAGATAAAATAAAATCAAAACCAGCAGATATGAGTGGCGGAGAGTGTCAGCGCACGGCTATAGCCAGGGCAATCGTTCATGAACCAGCCTTATTGCTTGCTGATGAGCCAACAGCAAACCTGGATGCAGAAAACTCTCACAATATCATGAAAATATTATCCAAGCTAAACTCGGAAATATCAACCTCCTTTGTGTTTGCAACACACGATGAAAAAATCATGGACTATCTTCGAAGAATTATTCATTTAGAGGATGGAAAAATAATTAACGATGAAAAAATATTAAAACCAACGTCTGCGTAAATAATGCTATTTAAAATTGCAATAAAGAACCTGTTCGGAGCAAAACTAAGAACAGGGCTAAACGTGTTTGTCACATCGATTTCATTTTTCTTGGTCATTTTTGTCTCAGGTATGTATGACGGAATGAGAAAATATGCAAAAAATATAACAATAGAAACCGAAGTCGCTGGCGGGACCTATTGGCACCCAGAGTATGACTCCATGGACCCTCGGACATTTGAAGACTCGCATTCAATTATCCCTGCTCAAGTAAAAAATTTAATAGCTCAAAAAAATGCTTTTGGGGTACTCGTAAGCCAAGCATCTATCTATCCAAATGGCCGTATAATGCCTGTAATCATGAAAGGTATTACTCCTGATCAAAATATCGTTAACATGCCTACTAATGTACTCGATCAATATAATGATATTAATATTCCTGTTCTTATCGGCAGTGGAATGGCAAAAAATTCCAACCTTAAAGTCGGGGATACATTTACAATTCGCTGGCTAGATGCAGACCGCACCTACGATGCGGATGAGGGCACTATTGTTCATATAATGGAAACAGAAAATTTTAAACTTGATCATGGACATATATGGATACCTCTTTCAAAAGCACAGTCCATGCTGGCGATGGAAAATCAGGCAACCTATGTGACCTATGCTAAAGAGCTCCCAATGATAAAAGATAGTGGAGACTGGATACACCATGATGTAGACTACATGATCAGAGATATGGAAGCCTTGATCAAGGCGGATGAACCTGGTGCGCAGGTGATGTATTCAATACTACTAGCCTTAGCAGCCATGGGGATTTTTAACGCCCAGGTATTATCAATATTTAGGAGAGGAAAAGAAATAGGAACACTTATGGCGCTGGGGATGACCCGGTCTAGGGTGGTTGGGCTTTTTACTCTTGAAGGAGGGTTAAATGCGTTCTTAGCAGGTATAATCACTTTAATTTTATTTGGCCCAGTCCTATTTTACTTTGGAACAAATGGGATTCCATTACCGATGGACTACACAGAAATGGGCATGTTAGTGGCAAAAAGATTGGTCCCGGTTTACTCTATCAGCCTTATCATTTCAACAACCATTCTAATATCAATCATTGTTCTGGTAGTGAGCTATATGCCATCTAGAAAAATCACCAAAATGAAACCAACGGACGCGCTACGTGGAAGGGCGGCTACATGATCCGGTTTTTAGCAAAAGGACTTGTCAGAGATCGTTCGAGAAGCCTTTTCCCATTATTGGCGATTATCATTACAGTTACATTGGTCATCTTTGGAATAGGATTTATGGAAGGGGCGATGAATAATTTTCT
>CAJWMI010000020.1 GCA_913043185.1 uncultured Fidelibacterota bacterium
TTAGCTCCTTGGTCCTTGGACAGAATTCCAGGATGGGATCTGCTTCTTCTACTCAACTGCTTGTTGTTCCTAGCGCTAAACATCTATCAGGTGGTGGCGCTGCTGCAACGGCTACGGGTATGGACGCAACCTTTTGGAATCCAGCAGGACTAGCGATGAGTGAAAACAGTGTTGACGCTATCTTCTCAAATCGTCAATATTTTGCTGACATAGATAACAGCTTTTTTGGAATCGCTACAGATCTTGGTGACTACAAAATGGGTGTCAGTGTCAGAACCTTTAATATTGGTGATATAGATGAAACGACTGTGTTTCATCCTGATGGAACTGGCCAGGTGTTCACGCCTAACTTTTCAATCTTGGGTGCAACCTTTGCCAGAAAACTATCTGACAACACAAGCGTTGGTATAAACGCTAACCTAATTAGAGAAGGTTTTGGTCGTGTTGCAGCCACAGGTGTTGCCTATGACCTGGGTGTACAATACAAAGGTCTTCTTGGAAGAGAGGGTCTTGACGTTGGTTTTGCAATGAAAAACTTTGGATCACCAATGAAATATGATGGTGAAGGTCTCGGTGTTATGGCCTCCCCTGTTGATGGTGATCGCCCAGTGGAATACTATAAGATTGACGCAGCTGCTTTTGATCTACCATTCGTATTTGATATGGGAGTGTCTTACAATATAGCAGGCGCTGATATTGGAGTGACTTACACGAGTAACTATTACTCTACTGATGAGCTTAAGCTTAGTGTTGGGTATGCTCTTGAGGGTCTTGGTTCTGTTGGTGTAGGTATGCAGTCTTCATCAGCGTCCCAGGAAATTGATGATACAGATGACTGGTATACAAACCCATCAGATGGTGTTTCTTTTGGAGCATCTTTAGATATGTCTCGATTTATTGGGATGAATATGAGCGTTGACTATTCAATGTTGCCTATGGGTGACTTTGGAACAAACTCAGTTGTTGCACTTCGAGTAGCTTTCTAGAATTATTTATAATAACTAGAATCAAAAAAGGGCAGATAAAATATCTGCCCTTTTTTTATGCGCCGTTTTATTTTCATATTATTTCCATATTTCCATATTTCCATATTTTCTATTTACTAGCTGTATCTATAGTAACGACGTATATAATGGACTGATTTTTTATTCGAACAGTCAAGGGGTTGGAGCCTCTAACACGTATTTAATGAACAATAACTATTTATATATAAATACGTGGGACCATTTAGGCGGAGTTATTGGGATACCTCATTTAAACACTGACAGATCTATTATCGTTCAATCAAGGTCACAAGATCATTCGTTTGGGAATTCACATGGCCCTGTTGGTGGTATTTTTGAAAAATTGGACTGGGATGGAAATATTCTATGGAGCTATAGGTTTTATAGTGATCTCTTTCATCCGCATCATGATTTTGAGGTATTGATTAATGGAAATATTCTAATATTGGCCTGGGAAAAGAAAAGTCTTCAAGAGGCCCAAAATTATGGCAGGATAAATATTATAAATGAAATGTGGCCTCTAATGATTGCTGAGGTGCAGCCAGTTGTACCTGATAGTGGTATCATCGTTCAGGAGTGGCATGTCTGGGATCATCTTATCCAAGATGTGGACTCAAGTTTACCAAATTACGGTGTCGTTTCTGATCATCCGGAGCTTGTTAATATTAATATTGGAAATTTTACTAATACAAATGGTGGCGACTGGTTACACTCAAATGCTATTGCATATAATCAACAATTAGAACAGATAGTGTTTTCATCAAGACATTTTGATGAAATCTTTATTATTGATCACAGTACAACTACTGAGGAAGCTGCTAGTCACCAAGGGGGTAATAGCAATAAGGGTGGTGACATATTGTACAGATGGGGGAACCCGATAAACTACGGTAGAGGCACTAGCGATGATCAAATGTTAAATGCACAACATGGAGTTCACTGGATTCACAGTCAAATGCCTGGTGGTGGAAATTTAATTATCTATAATAATAATCCTACGGATACCAGTGGCCAGGATAATACAGTTGGGAACTCAAATGTGGTAGAGATCACGCCTCCAATTAATAGTGAGGGGAACTATGATATTGCGCCTGACAGTGCTTTTGGGCCTAATAATTATGACTGGGCATATGGCGGAGACAGTACCTTTTTCTCACATTTTCAATCTGGTGCATATAGGCTTCAAAATTGTCTGGGACTATAATTATGAGAATATTCAGGGTCACTCTGGTAACACAGCAAGAGAAAAAAATATGAACTGAATTATTTAGACACCGAAGTTGGAGATCTCACAAGCGATCACTTGATCAATGTATATGATTTAGTCGCTGTTATTGAATTGATCATAGAAGGTCAATACCATGAAAAGGCAGACCAAAACAGTGATGGTGAGGTAGACAATGTAGACCTCGATATATTGGCAGGGTTAATAATGAACCTATAGATTTAGCTGTTTTCAAATATATCGATCAGCATACTATAGAGCTTTTCAAATTTCATGTCTTTTCCCAGGTATACTTCTTTATTATCTTTTTGCAGTATCATCTCCCAGTGCAAATGAGCCTCATTCTTTGTGCCAAGTGTGCTGGGCCTAGTACCCGTGTTTCCGGTTTTCCCAATGATCTGGCCGGCTTCTATTTTCGCGCCCCCAACAATATTATTGTCAATACTAGATAGGTGAGCGTAGATGGTAATTACTCTGAATCCAGGAACTAGATCAAATCCATGATCTAAGAAAACAGCTTTTCCTAAAAGAACACTGTTAAATATATCAGACGGTGTGTGACCTACCCTTGCTGATGATTGAAGAAGCTTTACCCTAAAGTCAGCAGGGTATTCTTGATAATTGTGGTCCGCACGTATGACAAACCCTTTGGCTACGGCTCTAACTTCTGTTCCCCAGTTGGCAAAGAAATCTATGCCTCTGTGAGTGCCGCTTCTATAAGACCGAGGAGCATTTGGAAGTCGAGACGCTCGCTTCGGGATTTTTACTTTTTTACAGGGTAGAAGAAGGCTTAAATCTTTTACCCACAAAGGGTTAAATGCTGTGTCAATTTGTGTAGGTGTTTCCAATTTATTTATGGTTCCCAGTATATGGATTGGTGAGGTGTTTGAGTTTTCCAGGTTTTGAGCTGGAAGAAACTGAGAGAGTAGTAGTATAAAAAGGAAAAGTCTTATCATTTAATTTTAGCAATATAGTCTATTGCTGATATTGTAGCATCAATCGGATGCCCAGTAAAAGGTTTAATATTGTCCCCCAAAAGGATAGACTCATTTTCTTGTGTTCCGAAGCTAATTGATTTTTCAAAATAAATGGATGCTGTAGGAAGCCTCGACAAGTGAATAGTCTCTAGTATGGTTTGATTGTACCTTGCCCATGAAGTAGGAATAATGACTAACCCTTTCGCCTGGTTTCTATTTCTCTGAATGAAATTAAGCGCGATGTATTCTTTGTGTGTTTGTATAATCTTCAGTTTGATTTTTTTGTTTCGAACGTGGAGTCTAATTGCCCGGTTAAGTTTGTCTAGTGTTAGTGACTTGTTTGTGGTCGATGATTTTAAACCGAGAAGGTTGAGGTTTGGTCCCTGTAGTACTAATATTGTCATTATTCTAATGGTATTAAATTTCCTAGTATATAGCCAATAATAATACCAATCAATAGAGCGAGAGTAACAGTTCTACTTTTTGATAATTCATTAACATATCCTTTTTTTATTGCAACGCCGGATACAATCCAGCCGACAGCGTTTAATATATAAAAGATAGGTATGGATATAACTTTCAGAATAAAAGGGCCAAAAAACGGAATTAAAGCAATTAAGGAGGTTATTCCTGTGAATACCTGTGTGAATATTCCTAGTACTAGAGTAATAAAAACTACGATTCTCTGGTTTATTCCGTACTCAGGGCCATAAACCAATGCAGCGCCAATTAAGGAAAATAAAACACTCCAAAATAATATTTTCCATTTATAATAAGATATAATTGAAAGCCGGTTCATTTTACGATAGAAACATTATAATTTATTCTTTCCATGAGTATTTGCCGATTAATCCCGAGATACCAACAATTGGAATGTAAATAGGCTGGACCAGATTCCATATGATATAAGCAGTTATTGAAACAGACGTTAAAAATAATCTAGACCCTATAAAGATAACAAAAGCCTCCAGAAAAAATTTTATGGTAAATAGAAATATAGAAAGGCTTGAGGGCACTATGATACTATAAAGAATACAGCAATTCGCTATAAAGGCAGAAAGTAAAAAACCGAAAAATAAAGGGTTACTTTTAAATGTGGATTTAGAGTTAGAAGACCAACGGACTCTCTGGTTTAGATAGCCTAAAATCGATTTCTTTGGCAGGGTTGAGACAAAGCTATCGGGATCATAATTAAAGATAGCGCCCTTTAATGATGATATAGTCTGGACCATGTACATATCATCTCCAGAGGTTTGATCTTTTACAGGTTCAAACCCGTTTATTTTGTAAAAGTCTTCTTTTTTATATGCAAGATTTTGTCCTGAACCTGAACATACTATGCCATGGGTTAATAGCCCCCCGTTGGCGGCCATTATTCCTAAAAAATCTATTTTCTGGAATTCATTAATCAGTGTCTTGCTGTGGCCTATTTTTGAATAACCGATTACTATTTTCCCAGTGGCCTGTACTAACAGGCCCATGCTTTTTACCCAGTCACTAGGTACTCGGCAGTCTGCATCTGTGGCAATAATGATTTCACCGTTTGAGTTATTTATTGCCTGAGTTAGTGCATACTTTTTCGGAGCCATAGTATGTTTTTTATTAATATGGATCGTTTTAATGAATGAATAGTCAGACGCGAATCGATCAATAATTTCGCCAGTGCTATCATCAGACCGATCATTTGCGACAAGGATTTCTAATTGGTTTTTATCAACAGATTGATTGACAAGGTCATTTAACAGATTAGAAATATTTTTTTCTTCATTTCTAGCAGAAATAACTACTGAAACTGGAAGAAGATCAGATTCGGGATGTATCAACCTTTTTCTAAAAAGTAATCCAGAAAAAATTATTACAACAAAACAGAAATAGACACCTGTCCCTAATAAAAGAAACAAATCCATATTATATTGATAAAAATAGTCCAGCAATTAAGAAATAAAATAATACACCTAAAACATCTATACTGGTGGTCACAAATGGTCCTGTAGCCACGGCGGGGTCTATATCTAGTTTTCTTAATATTAGTGGAATGATAGTCCCTACTGTAGCAGCAACTATCATGGAAACACAAATACTTAATCCCACTACAACACCAAGATAGTCATGTGCATTAGCAAAGGTGATTTTTGCAAAGACGCCTAACAGTATGCCGTACAAAATTCCAAGCAACAGACCCACCTGCATTTCTTTTAGAATTAGCTTAATCTCCCCTCCAATATTTACTCTTCCGGTTGCCATACCCCTAACTATTATTGTTGATGATTGGGTAGCAATATTCCCTCCCATACCTAGGATAACAGGAATAAAAGC
The DNA here is from genome assembly GCA_913043185.1 of uncultured Fidelibacterota bacterium. Next base: position 5,523 of record CAJWMI010000020.1, read on the forward strand.
GGCAAGTGCAATTATATTTTCAAGCATATTTTCAAATATCCCTATTAAATAGGCCGCAATCAGACCACCTACCCAACTAGCAAAAAGCCAGGGTAGCCTTGTTTTCGCATTCTCCCAGCTTGATTTTAATAATATTTCTCTGTCTTTACCTGCTCCAGCCATTTGTAAAAAATCTTCAGTGGCTTCTTCTCGGATTACATCTACAACATCATCCACTGTAACAATACCTAATAGATGTGAATCAGGATCAATAACAGGGACAGCTAAATAATTATATTGTGCAACAACTCTTGCAACTTCTTCCTGATCTGTTTCTGGCCTTACTGAGTGGACATTTTTGATCATTATGTCTTTGAGTGTAGTAGTAGAAGGCGTGGTGGTTAATGCACGAAGTGATATCACCCCAACCAAACGATCATCATCATCAGTTATGTAAAGGTAAAAGACCATCTCAGCGCCTTCTTGATCTTGTAATGTTTTTATTGCCTCACCAGCAGTGATTCCTTCATGTAGTGTGAATACTTCTGTGTTCATTAATGCTCCGGCACTATCTTCAGGATAGCCCATTATCTCAGCAATCTCTTCTTGCTCTTCAGCATTTAATAGTTCAATAACTGATTTTGCTTTTTCCTCTTCTAGTACATTTAGGATCCCGCTTTGATCATTTGTAGGGGCCTTTTCAATTATTGATGCTATTCGTTCTATACTCTCATTTGCTAATAGATCATTAACTAAAGCATCATCCAATTCTGACAAAAATTCAGCAGTATGTTCATTTTCATTCATCAAAGTGAATATCTCAATTTGTTCTTCATCAGTAAAATGTCTAAATACCGTGGCCAAGTCAGCCGGGTGTGTTTTTCTGGTAATCTTAATGAGATTTGTTTTAGCCTGTCTTCTAAGTAAGCGACGATAGGTATCTCTTAATATATTTATCTCATGGTTAAACATTTCTTTACGCATATCGACCCTCAACAATATTTAATCCTTCTAAGCCTTTAAATATTAAATAAATAGCGATGAAAATAAAAATAGGAGACACATTGTTGTTCCACAAATAAAAATTAAGGTTAATATCCTCAAAGACAGATAGTATATATGCAGATCCATTGTTTATGCTATGAAGCATAATACTTGGGATAACGGATTTTGTTTTCCAAGATAAAAACCCAAGCAAAACGCCTAATATGTATATCTGAATAGTCCAAAATGGATTAAAGTGTATCATAGCAAAAAAGAGGCTGGTTACAAGCACAGCTCGGGTTATGTCTTTCCAATGTTCTTCTAAAAATTTCTGTAAAAAACCACGAAAAACTACTTCCTCACCGATGGGGGCTACAATAACAACAGCTAGAAAAAGAAACACATATCCAAGTAATGAATCAGGTTGCATTATTCCACTTAAATCAATGATGTAATCAGGAGTAGGTATTATTTGATGTATTATTCTATCTATTGTATCAATAATAATTAATACCCCAATACTAAATATGAGTGAATACTGAATAGTGTCTAAAGAAACCATCTTTATTCTTAATGATTCAAGGATTGGTCTTTGTTTAATAGTTAAAAAATAAAGTGGCGGAACAAGTATAATCCCCTGGCCTAAGAAAAAAGAAATATAAATATATAGTTTATCTGTTTGTTCAGGAGAAGATGCAGAAATCCCCATGATTAATCCGCCAACTGTAAACGCGGAAATAATCGACAAGACGACGATGCCAAATACGGCTCCAATGCTTATTACATTGTTCATGATAATCAGGCTCCTGAGGATTCATACTTCGGAACTTACATCGTACATTTTTTATATAGAAAAGATGATTTATTTTGTTAAAATGGACTGGAATAATGAAAATAGAGGTTGTTTTGATAAATCGGTAAGATTATGTTTGATGCCAGTAAATAAAGATTTAATAATATTAACCAGCACTATAAATGGGGCATCTGAGATGATGCCCCGTTTTATTTAATAGCTATATTTTTCATTAATATTGATCCAGCTATTGCAAGATTCAGTGATTCCCCATGGCCTAGCTTTTCAATTGAAATGAGCTTATTCATTTTATTTTTTATTGACGTATCAATTCCTCTTGATTCGTTTCCCAAAACAAGCACAATTTTTTTATTACGATCTGAATTTTCTATTTTATGAGGACCGTTTTGATCTGCTGCTATTATGAAATATTCATGTTTAAGATAGACTTGATAGTCAATATCCTGATAAATATTTAAATATGTATGTGCTCCGACAGCAGAACGAACGACTTTGGGGTTTAGTGGGTCTGCAGAATTTTTTGATAGAGCAATATTTTTTATATTAAACCAAGCAGCTGATCTTAAGAGCGCCCCTAAATTCCCAGGGTCTGATATTTCATATAGATATAACCATCTTTTTGAATCATAGTCTAAACTAGGCAGGGATTTATACATGCAAATCCCAATAATTCCTGATGGTGTTTTTGTGTCGGATAAATTCTTCATATCCTTATTCGAGATTACATGATAAATAATGTTTTGTTTATCGCATAATTGTATTATTCCTCTATTTATCATAGCAAAATCTTTATTCATAAATATTTCTTTAACCAGGTTACTGCTATTTATATAAGATTGAACACATCGGGCTCCTTCTATCATAAATAACTTTTCTTTTTCGCGTCCTTTTTTGGTTTTAAGAGATAGAATTTGTTTAATTTTGTTACGACTTATCATATAATCAAATTTTTTAACGATAATAGATACTTAAAATAGATAAAAAACACCAGTAAAGCACTTGGTCGAATCAATTCAACCAAGTAATTTTATTTTAATGAAAATGATATACAATTTATGAGTAAGAATATTCCAGATATAGACACAGATATCTCTAGCTGGTACAATAAGATAGTTACGAAAGCCGGTCTAGCTGACTATGGCCCCGTTAAGGGGACAATGGTTATCAAACCGTATGGGTTCCAGCTTTGGGAAAATATAAAAGAAGTTTTTGACACCATGATAAAAAAAACTGGGCACACAAACGCATATTTCCCATTATTAATACCAAAATCGTTTTTAGCTAAAGAGGCAGAACATGTTGACGGCTTTGCGAAAGAGTGTGCCGTTGTAACGCACACCAGACTTAAGTCTGAAGATAATGATATAGTAGTCGATCCAGAATCTCGCCTAGAAGAGGAGGTTATAATTAGACCGACCTCTGAGACAATTATATGGTCTATGTATAAAAAATGGATACAATCTTATAGAGATTTACCAATACTGATAAACCAATGGGCTAATGTCGTAAGATGGGAAATGAGAACCAGGTTATTTTTAAGAACCACTGAGTTTTTATGGCAAGAGGGGCATACAGCACATCAAAACAAGGAAGAAGCAGAGAAAGAGACATTGGATATTCTTGAGCTTTATCGAAAATTAGCAGAAGAGTATTTGGCCATTCCCGTTTTTACAGGCTTGAAAACTGAATCGGAAAAATTTGCAGGAGCTGAAAGAACCTATTGTATTGAGGCGATGATGCTTGATAAGAGAGCTCTCCAGGCAGGCACATCACATAATTTAGGACAAAATTTTGCTAAAGCATTTGATGTGAAGTTCCAGACAGAAGACAATAAAGAAGAATTTGTTTGGGCAACAAGTTGGGGGATAAGTACGCGACTTATTGGTGGTGTAATTCTTGCGCATGGTGACCAAAAAGGGCTCAGAATACCACCAAACATTGCACCAATCCAGATGGTGTTGATTCCTATTTTTAGAGATGGTCAGCAAAAAAAGGAGGTTGAACAGTATATTGATTCTATAACAAGTAGTTTAGATAATAGAGGGGTACGTTATTTTGTAGACTGGAGTGACTCATCTCCTGGCTATAAGTTTAACGAATGGGAGATGAAAGGCGTACCAGTTAGAATGGAAATTGGTCCAAAGGATGTTGAATCAAATAAAGTTGTTTTAGCTCGTCGAGATAATGGAGAAAAATATTCGGTACCATGTGATGGGTTGAGTGATACAATAAATGAGCTTCTAATAGATATTCAAAACAGTTTATTGAATCAGGCCAAATTATTTAGAGATAAAAATACTCACACGGTTCAATCCTATGAAGAGTTTAAAGATATTATTGATTCTGGTGGATTTATCAGATGTGGTTGGGACGGGTCAGATGAAACCGAATCAAAAATAAAAGAGGAAACCAAAGCAACTATTCGTTGTATTCCTTTTGATGAAAACCCAAAAAATCTTAACTGTATTTACTCTGGGGGTCCTGCTAAACACGAAGTAATATATGCTAAGGCCTATTGATCCTAATGGGTCAAAATGATTGTTAATACGACAGCCATTGTTTTAAAAACATTTCCCTATGGTGAAACAAGTTTGATTTCAAGGTGTTTTACCAAAGAGAAAGGGAAAATTTCATTTATCATTAAAGGTGCACAGTCAAAAAAGAATTTGATAGCCCCATATTTTCAGTCTCTTAGTCATATTCAAATTATTTATAATGAAAATGAGAAAAGGGATCTACAAATTGTCTCGAAAGTTAACTTTGTCAATATCTGGTTAAAGATCTCCTCCTCCTTAAAAAAGATGACATTGTTACAGTCTATTCTTGAAATAACAGATTTTACATTAGAAAAAAATGATCCCCATCCTAGATTGTTTACAATTTTAATTGATGTTATTAATTATTTCGAAAAAGGAAATCTCGAGCCAAACCTTGCTTTTTGGCTTTATGAGTGTGAGCTGTTATCTGAAATGGGGTTCGGGATTGATTTAACGAATAATGAAATAAATGAATATAGATTTCCTGACTCTGAAGAAGGAGAAACCAGTTTAAAAGTGTTGCAACACTTGATAAATAGACACGTGGAGCGAATAATATTTGATAAAGTTTCAAATAAAGATAAAAAAATAATATCTAACTATCTCTATCAACAATTATGTTATCATTTTGAAGGATTTGATCACCTGAAATCATTTAAAGTTGCTAGAGATGTTCTAAATAGCGTATAGCAAATATTTTTTATTAAGGATTGCTTTAATATTAAATATGTATATTTAAGTCATACTATGAAATATAGATTACAGTTTAATCCTGGAGAGGTTGCTTATAAACCTCAATTATTTACAGATGCTATAAAAATTTTAGTATCTGTTAATTTTGGTATATATATACTACAATCAGTTTCTGGGAAAGAAGATGTCTTCTTTAGATTATTTGGACTGGTTCCTAGTACTTTTATATCAGACTTAATGCTTTGGCAGCCTTTCACCTATTTGTTTTTTCATGCCCCTTTTTATTCTTCTGTAGGCATATCACATGTTTTATTAAATATGCTTGGGCTGTGGGTTTTTGGAAGAGAGCTAGAGCAAGCATGGGGGAAAACGAAATTTCTCAGATATTATTTTACTACAGGCATTGGCTCAGGCTTGATAACATATTTTTTTCAGATAGGTTCAGATAATCCTGTTATCGGCGCCAGTGGTGCTGTATATGGAATTCTATTAGCATATGGTATATCTTACCCTAATAGAATGTTATATATATGGGGATTAATTCCAGTAAGATCAATGTGGCTTGTCATTGTTATGGGATCAATAGCTTTTTTTGGACTGCTAGGGAATGCTGATGGTATTAGTCATGTAACCCACATCTCAGGCATGCTTATTGGATATGTGTTGATCAAAAAGAAGTGGAGATTGCATGATATCTGGTTTGCAATACGTAAAAAAACTGTTGAATTTCAGGTTCAAAGATATGAAGAGAAGTCTATAAAAAAGAAAATGCTTCAAAAAGAGATTGATGTAATCTTGGAAAAAATTCAAAAAGTTGGTTTTATTGGACTATCAGATAAAGAGAAAAGTAAATTATATGAGGCCAGTAAGACAATGTCAAAAGATGGACAAAAAGATTAATATTACACTTTAAATAAAATGAGTCATTTATGAAATCAGAATGGGATTTTGGGACCGTCATAGGTTTAGTATCGGGTGTTATTTGTATTTTTGTGGCAATGGTATGGCCTGAAGGGGAAACGTCTATTATTATTCCCACAGAAGGCGGGGGATTCAGGTGGGAACAATTAGGTTGGTTTTTCCAGCCTCAATCAGTTTTCATTGTGGTTGGAGGAGTGTTATGTGCAACACTTGTTAATTATCCACTAAAAGCAGTCCTTGGTCTAGGTAAAGTATTTAAAAATGTAATTTTGTCTGAAAAATTTGATTTTACTGGTATGATAGATAATATTGTGGTTTTAGCTGAAAAATCTCGTAAGGATGGACTTTTATCTTTAGAGTCCGGCCTTAGTGAAATTGATAGTGTTTTCCTGAGAAATGGTGTAGAGCTGGCTATCAACGAACGTGATTCTAGCCGACTAAGAACTTTTCTATCTATGGACTTAAATAATATTTCTACTCGCCATATTGGAGCTCAAGAAATAATATTATACATGGCCGCCTATGCACCTGCTTTTGGAATGTTGGGGACGGTCCTCGGGCTAATTATTATGATGAATAAGTTTCAAATGTCAGGAGAAACATCAACCATAGACTTTAATGTGGCTGAACAGTTTGCGTCTCTTCTTTCGGGTATGGGGACCGCGTTAATAACTACCTTTTATGGAGTGTTTTTTGCGAACATGGTTTTTCTTCCAATTGCTGGAAAGCTAAAACGAAGGTCTGAGAATGAGTTAATGCTAAAAAATATTGTTTTAGAGGGGATAATCAGCATACATGGTAGAGAACATCCTATTCTAATCAGAGAAAAATTAATGACTTTTGTTGCCCTATCAGAAAGAAAATTGTTAGAAAAGAAAGAGGTATAAGTTTGGAGTTCAGAAAACCAATATCACAGGAAGAAGCCAGAGCAAAAACTACTGCCTGGGCACTTACTTTTGCTGATCTGACGACCTTATTATTAACCTTTTTTGTTTTGCTTTTGGTTATTCTTAATGATGCTGAGTCTCATGTAGACCGTTTGATTAATATTATACTAGATGAAACAGAAAAAGAATTAAGGCCTCTAGACCAAAGTAATCTAGTAGAAATAGAACGAGTAACAAAAGGAATAAAGATTACCTTGACCGGGGCAAAATTATTTAAGTCTCTTTCAGCAGATTTAAACCCCGAAGCGGACCCAATCTTAGTCCAAATAGGAGGCCTCATACGCACTTCTACCTTAATGAATCTTTATAAACAACCCCGATGGACTCCGCTATTTGAATACATTAAAAGAGCAAATGACACCTTAAATATTGAGGTGCGTTGTGAGGGGCATACGGATGATAAACCTATTCCAATGAATTCTAAATTCAGAAATAACTGGGAACTTAGCTCTGCAAGATCTTTAAATCTTGTACAGCGTTTGAGTGAACTTGCAGAAATGGATCAACATTATTTCTCGGCTCTTGGATATGGAGAATTCAGGCCAAAACGCGACATAACGAAAATAAAAGATAGAGCAGAAATAGAAGAAGCTCGAGCAGAAAACAGGAGGGTTGAAATATATTTTGATGCGTTCATAAAATCAAAAAACGAAAGTTTTGAAAATATATAGAAATTTTATTACTATATTTTTAGTAGTCTATTCCTTTTTATTTTGTATAATCTCTGCACAAACCGATCTAGATGATTATGATGACCCCACTCAAGATTGGATTTTTGGAGAGGCACCTGAGCCAAAGTGGGTAACTGCTCTTATAAAGGGTTCTCATAGTATTCCCGAAGACACAGAATTTATCCTTAGTGTCCCAGTATTGGAGTCGCCAGTAACCTACGAAGCCATGGTTGACAGCAATGCGACTTTTAAAAGAACAGACAGTCACCTTATTATTACCCCAAAGGAAGATTTTCATGGCTATATCTTTGTTGATCTTAAACTTGATATGAGTTTTATATTAAAAGTAACCCCGGTAAATGATATACCCATGCTTGCCGATATAGAAACACAGTCTATCGATGAAGATTCGGAACTTACATTAAACTTATTTGCAATAGATATGGATGGTGACAATCTAACTTACGGTGCGACCATTGATGGCCATGGAATAGTAGAGACTGAAGGTGATATGTTAACCGTTATCCCAGATCAAGATTATAATGGTCCAATCTATGTTTCAATTGCTGTTTCAGATGGCCAAGACACAGAGGAGTCCAATTTTAATATCCAAGTTGTGCCAGTAAATGATCCCCCTGTACTTGATTCGATAGAGTCCAAGTCTATAGTTGAAGACAGTTATTTACGATTGTCACTTTCAGCGACTGATGTTGATGGCGATTCTCTTACATACAGTGCCGATGCTGGGGAAAATGCAAAAGTAGAAATAGACGGAAACCAATTACGTGTAACACCTGAAAATGATTTTAATGGTGACATAGATGTTTTAGTGTATGTAGATGATGGGACATCAAAGGATAAAATAAAATTTGTTTTAAAGGTAACACCTGTAAATGATGCTCCTGTTATAACTTCAATTATACCAGAGGGGAAAAAAGAAAAAATAAATTTAAAGATGATGGCCACTGATATTGATGGTGATAGCTTGATCTACAGTGTAAATACTGATGCTAGAGCTGATGTAACAGTGAACGATAATTTATTAACTGTTAAACCGAATAAGGATTATGAAGGGACTGCCCCATTAACCTTAAAAACATTTGATGGTTCTAGTTCAGTAGACACGAATGTAACACTTATCAATCCCATCCCTGGTGTCTTAGCTATAGCCCCGCAGTCTATGAAAGAAGACACGGAGCTTATATTAAAACTCACAGCTAAAGATATTGATGGAGATCGTTATATCTTTAATTCAAAAGCCAATAAAAATTCGGAAACTAAAATAATTGATAACAAACTCATTATTAAACCAGTTAAAAATTATTTTGGGAGGTTGAAAGTGTTATTAACAGTTTCAGATAATAAAGATTCAACCAGTTTTGATTTTGGGATCAATGTTTCTCCGGTAGAAGACCCCCCAATAGCAATAGCCGGCGATGATATAGTAATTAGCGATGGTTGCAACACTAGCTTTACATTGGACGGTACTAAATCTTGGGATCCAGACAATGATGAATTAAAATTTAATTGGCAGCTGCTGGGCCAAAGTAATCCAGTGGTATTTGACACGTCTGTTGTAAAATATACTTTTTCTGATTCTACTATAGACAGAGATCATATATTTGTCCTTACTGTGACCGATATTACGGGGTTAAATGATCATGATACTATATTAGTAAGGATCATCAATGATAGTCCACCTACGGCAGATGCAGGTATCGATTTTATAGCACCAATTGATAAAAAAGTTTTTCTTGATGGCTCTGGCTCTAAAGATACGGATAATAAAATTGAATATAATTGGACTATTGCTGATAATGATATTTCATTAAGTCAGGTTGAATCAAAAAAACAAAATCCATATTTTTTATATCCAAGAAATTTAATTCAAGATAAAACCTACGCCTTTGTTTTAAGCGTTAGAGACAATAAATCTTATTGCGAAAATAAAGATACGGTTTTAGTTACTTGTAAGAAAAATGTGGGCGTCGCAAATGATGTGAAGTTTGAATTGATAAGGGCAAGTAACAAAGATAATAAAGTATTCATAGACTTAGATATAACCAATCAGCAAAATTGGCCATTAGATTTTGCTGCTATTACTCTTGTAAGAGTTGAAAATCAAATAAAGCGACAGGGGCAAATAGACCCCTATAGGGGAAAAAATACAGTTAAATATGGTATAGAAAATGGAGAAACCATCGGAGTTGAATTAGTATATGATTTCGATACATCTCCGACCGATATAAGAATACTATGTAAACCTAATATAAAAATTTTATCTGATTCTGTTATGTATGTATTATCTTTCTAATATATTTGTAGTAATATTTATTTTGGTACAACCTTAAAAATCTTTTCTCCTGGTTTTACCATCTTGTATTTTTCTCTGGCGATTTTCTCAATATAGTTTATATCATTTTCTATTTTATTCTTTTTCTTTTTTGTTTTTTCTCTTTCATCTCTTAACTGTGTTATATGTGCCTGTATTGTTTTTCTCTGACTCTTGATTTTATAAAGCTTGAGAAGTCCATGGTCTCCAAAAATAAAAACAATAATAAGACCCAAACATATTAGGAGTACTAAGCCTTGAATAAATTGTTTTTGTGTTTTTGCTATAGATAATGACTTTGATCTTATTTTTTTTCGTTTGTAGAAAAATCTCATTTATTTTTACCTAGTAAATCTATAGTGGCTAGTGTGGCTCCACTTCCTAATTCTTCTTCAATTCTTAATAGTTGATTATACTTTGAGACTCTATCACTTCTTGATGCTGAGCCTGTTTTGATTTGGCCCATACCCATAGCAACTGAAAAATCTGCGATAATAGTGTCTTCTGTTTCTCCTGAACGATGAGAAATAATTGCTCCATATCCAACCTTTTTTGCGAGCTCTACTGCTTGTATGGTCTCGGTAATAGTTCCGATTTGGTTTAGCTTTATAAGTATTGAGTTCATTGATTTTTCATCAATTGCACGTTTTAATCGATGAATATTTGTAACAGTTAAATCATCTCCCACTATTTGAATATTTTTGCCAATTTTACTATTTAGTTTCTTCCATCCTTCCCAGTCGCTTTGGTCTAGACCGTCCTCAATAGAAATAATAGGATATTTACTTACAAGTGTTTTTAGATATTCAACCATTTCATCAGATGAATAAAATTTATTTTCAGACGCAAGATGATATAATTGGTTATCAAATAATTCACTTGCTGCTATATCAAGTGCAATAAATATTTCTTCTCCGGCAATATAACCAGCATTTTTTATGGCTGTTATAATTATTTCAAGCGCTTGTTCATTTGACTCTAAATCTGGGGCAAATCCACCCTCATCACCTACTGATGTATTTAATCCATTTTGTGATAATTCTGATTTTAATTGGTGAAAAACCTCGGTCCCCATTCTTAGGGCTTCAGAAAATGTCTTTGCGCCAATAGGGAAAATCATAAACTCTTGTATGTCGACAGTGTTACCAGCATGGCTTCCACCATTTAAAATATTCATCATTGGTACTGGCATCAGTGGATTATTATTGATAGACAAATATTCATATAAAGGGCAATTATTCACTTTTGCTGCTGCTCTACAAGCAGCCATTGATACTCCAAGTATAGCATTTGCACCCAGCCTAGACTTATTATCTGTGCCATCTAGTTCAATCATAATTTCATCAATATTTAATTGATCATTTACGTCAGCACCTATTAGTGCTTTATTTATTTCATCATTAATATTATTTACCGCAGTAAGTACCCCCTTTCCTAAATATCGGGTTTTATCATTGTCTCTTAATTCCACCGCTTCAAATTCACCAGTTGATGCCCCTGAGGGCACTGCTGCCCGGCCCATTGTATTATTTTCTAGAACAATATCAACCTCAACCGTAGGGTTCCCTCTAGAGTCTAATATTTCTCTAGAAAAAATATTTTTTATGTGAGAATTCATTAATTAAGGTCTAAAATTGATTAACAAAATTAGATTTGATGAAGTTTGATAAACAAATAATATAATCTTGCAAGTCATTAAAGGAACAATTAATGTGTCAACCTGTTTAATAATTTTATGTTTACAGTAGATAAACTTTCTAATAACAATTATGAACCGTGGGACAGGTTTGTAAAAAATGCTAACAATGGAACTATATTTCATCTAAGAAAGTTTTTAAGCTATCATCCTAACGATAGATTTATTGATCACAGTATTGAATTTTATAAAAACAATTCTCTTTTTTCTGTTTTTCCTGCTGCTGAATTAATGACTAATAAAAAAAGATTATTAGTGTCTCATCCTGGAGCCACGGTAGGGTCATTTGTTGTATCTGAAGATCTTTCAATTAGTGATTCATTCAAGCTGATTGGAACACTTCTTAACTATGCAAAAGAAAACAAATTTGATGGAATCAGATTGACGTTGCCTCCTATATTTTATCAAAATCGGTCTTCTAACTATATAGATTATTCATTACTAAAACATGGATTTGAATATTCTAAACGTGAAATAACCAGTACATTATTTATTGAATCTGACAAAGGTAGCATACTAAAAAAATTTAGACCATCTCACTCCAGAGCTGTGAGAAAGGCTGAAGACATAGGCGTTGAAATCAAAATTACAAACCAGGTCGAGGAGTTTTATAATATTTTAAAAGAAAATTTAAAAATTAGACATGGTGTTAACCCAACTCATACGCTAAAAGAAATTTACAAGCTTATTACTCTTTTCCCAGATTCGATAAATCTTTTTGGGGCCTTTTATAAAGGAGAAATGATAGCTGGGGTATTAAACTTTATAATTAAAGATGATGTCGTACTCGCTTTTTATATAAGCCACAAGGAAGAGTTCCAAGAGCTAAGGCCTTTAAATCTTTTATTTTATTCTATTTTTAATTGGGCGCTCGAAGAAAAAATAAAAGTATATGATTTTGGAATTTTTACTATAGAAGGTGAACCCAATATGGGCCTAGGTAGATTTAAAGAGAATTTTGGGGCAAGCGGTATTTTCAGAGATACTTTTCAAATCACACTGTAAGAAAAATGTCAATAAAAAATCTAGGAAAAGAGTCACTGATCTATGGCACGGGTCACGTACTGGCACGATTGATCACATTTTTACTTCTACCAATATACACTCATGTTTTTTCTCCTGAAGAATATGGCGTGATCTCATTGGCATATGCATTTATGGGTTTTTCATTAATTATGTATCGTTATGGGATGGACACTGCATTAATGAAATATTCTGTCCAATTAAATGGTAATGATAAAACAGCTCATATTTCTTCTATTTATATATTGCAATTATTTAGCTCTATAATTTTTTCTGCTATTTTATATTTTGTTAAGGATTATGTTTCTGAACCTGTCCTGGGCATAAATAATCCCGACTGGATTATTATCCTATCTGGGATACTTATTTTAGATAATCTATGGAACCATCATGTGTTATTGCTCAGATCAGAGAACAAACCAGCTTTGTACATATTATTTAATCTAGGGAATGTTATCCTAACAATGATGTTTAACATTATATTTGTAATTAAATGGGAACTGGGTATTGAGGGCGTATTACTATCCAATTTAATCGTTTCTGGTATTATTTTTATTCTATCACTTCCAATCATAATTAATCGAATAAATATATCTCTAATAAAATCAAATATCTTAAAGGATATTATAAAGTTTGGACTACCTTTTTTACCAGCGGGGGTGTTCACAATGATTATGGAACTTTCTAATCGTTATATCCTTGATTGGCTAGAGGGAACTCATGCAGTTGGACTGTTTTCTGCTGGATACAAACTAGGAATATTTGGTCTGATTGTAGTTATGGGGTTTAACATGGGCTGGACACCATATTTCTTGAAACGGATTAAAGAAGAAAATGCTAAAATAGAATTCTCTTATATCGCATCCTTATTTCTCGGCCTACTAGGTTTTGTAGTAATAATAATATCTATTTGGGTTCCTGAAATTATGCGCCTGAATATTGGTTCAAACTATTTAATCGGAGAAAATTTCTGGGAGGCGGAAAAAGTTGTAGCAATTGTCTTAATTGGCTATTTCTTTTTTGGCACATACGTGATTCAATTACCCGGGGTTTATGCAAGTGAGTTAACAAGCTGGATACCTGTGTTTAGAGGAATCGGAGCGGTTACAAATATTTCTTTGAATATAATATTAATTCCTAAATATGGTGTTCTTGGTTCTGCCTGGGCAACGGCTGTTGCTTTTCTTTTTATGTCACTCTCAGTTTTTATAAAACTATTTAATATATACTATGTTAAATACAATTGGGCTGCCTTGTGTTATCCTGTTCTGTTTATGTTAATAATATTTCTCCCAAACCATTCTTTAGTCTCTAGGTTAATTATTGGTGTCTGTTATATAGCTGGCTGGTATTTATTAGCGATAAATAATAATGAGAGAATGATGATTAAAGGTTTATTTAGTTGATAGTTATTGTATCATGTTCCCATTACCCAGATGATGAGAGGATTTATCATAAGGAAATAAAGAGTCTTTCAGAAAAAAAGTATAAGATAAACTACTTTACCCTTTCAGACTCTGAGGTGTTTTTATCAGATAAATATATAAATCACACAAACTATAGTAGATCAAAATATTCTATTAATGAGTATATGAAATTAATTGAACTCAAACTCAGTAAAATGCGAACGAAGGTAATTCACATTCATGAGCCCGAGCTATTCCCACTCGCAATAAATGTAAAAAAAATATATGGTGCAAAAATTATTTATGACGTCCACGAAGATTATCCTTCTATGATTTATACTTTTTCAAAATGGAATAAATATATAAAATACTTAAAAGCAAAGTATTGGGTTTTGAAAGAGAAATTGTTCCTATCGTATGTGGATGAGATAATTATTGCCAGCCCAACAATAATTAACTCTGGTTTTAAAGCTCAAGGGTTTAATCCAATTTTATTAGAAAACTTTCCATTAAACAAGTTTTTAGACGACATTGATTTTAGCGCTAAGCGAAAAAATTCACTTATTTATCATGGTAACTTTGGTCCAGAGAGAGGCATAATTGAATTGATTAAAGCTATGCCTAGTGTTATCAAAAGTATCCCAGATATTTCTTTGTCTTTATTCGGCGGATTTAGAACCAGCGAGTATAAATATGAAGTAAATAATACGATAGATTCCTTAAGGCTAAGGAGTTATATAAATCTAGAAAATCATATATTACACAAGGATATTTGGGGACAGCTTGGAAAAAACATGATAGGTATAATCCCATTTAATGATAATCCACTTACACGAATTAACACCTCAACAAAGCTTTTTGAGTTTATGGCAGCTGGATGCCAATTGGTTATGTCCGATCTCCCCCCAATAAAAAGATTCGATATTAAGGGGGCTAAATATTTTAAAGCAGGAGATATTAATGGCTTAGCAAATGCAATAATAGATGCAATTAATAATATCAATAAAGAAGATATCAGATATAATCAAGAAAAAATAAACTCTGTTTATAACTGGGAGGCTAATCATTATAAACTGATAAAATTGTATGACAGGGTATTATCATAAAAATACTATATATATCTCCAGAAAATACTGTTGGGACAATGAGTTTATGGAAAAAAGCTCATGAAATGAATGGGAATGAATGTGACTTTATTACCCTTTATCATAACCCAAATCAATCTGATGCAGGAATATGTTTAAATCTTCCTCTAATATCCACGGATGCATGGTATCTAAAATACAGACACCATTATTACAAATATTATAGAGGAGAACTAGGGGATTATCAAGAGAAAGAAGGATTCCCCCCAACTTGGGAGCCAAATTCATTATTTGAAAAATTATTTTTTATTACAAGAGATTGGATTTGGCATTACTATATTGATCCAGCTATAAATAAATACAATTTATTAGACTACGATATCTATCATTTTGAATGGGGTCTTGATTTATATAGAGACTGTAGGTTTGCCAAAAAATTATCAATAAAAGGGAAACCGATTATATGTACTTACCATGGGCAGGATATGAGAACCCGGGGGGTAATTAAAGATATGGATAAGATCAGCAATCTAAATCTAACCAGCGAGTTAGATCTTTTAAGTAAACATCCAAATATTAATTATTTGTTTTTGCCTTTTGAGACAGAAAATATTAAAGTAGAAAAAAAAATATCATCGCCTTTAAGAATATGTCACAGCCCTACAAATAGATATTATAAAGGAAGCGATGATATTATTGAAATTTGTAATGATCTTGATAAAGATGGTCACATAGAATTTGTATTAATTGAAGGCAAAACTCACAATGAAGTACTTGATATAAAAAAATCATGTGATATTTATATAGATCAAATCCATAATCGTGGTGGCTGGGGATATGGAATGAACTCAGTTGAGTCTTTGTCTATGGGCCTAGTTTGTTTAACTGAGTTAGTAGAAGAATACCAAAAATTTATTCCTGATCATCCTTTTATTATGATCACGAAAGAAAGTCTAAAGAAAACGATATTAGAATTAATACAAAACGAAGAATTATTGATTAATAAAAAGATTGAAAGTAGAGACTGGGTAAAAAAATACCATGGTATTTCAAGTGTAACCGAGTCTCTATATTCGTATTATGAAGAAAAGTCATGGATAAAATAGTATCGATTGATATTATTATTTCTTGTTACAATGTAGAACAAACCATTGAAAAATGCATAATGAGCTTATGTTCTCAATCGTATCCAAAAAATAAATATCATTGTTATTTTGTTAATGATGCTTCTACAGATAAAACAGGAGAGATACTGGATAATTTTATTGGAGAAAAAAGTATAACGATTATTCACCATGAGAAAAATAAAGGTTTATCTGCAGTGCGAAATAATGGAATTATTCAAGGCAATTCAGAATTGATTGCATTATTAGATGGTGATATGACAGTTGAAAATAATTGGATAGAATCCTTTTTACCTTATTTTAGTAAAAACACAATTGCAGTTATGGGCGATAATATTCCCCCTTCAAATGTGAAATTAAATCCAATGGAAAAATATTACTTTGGGGGGAATAGAGGTGCTCGTCAATTTAATGATGGTGATAAGATATCCTTCCAATATATGCTTTATGGGAATGCTATGATAAGAAGGTCCAGTTTGATCGAATGTGGAATGTTCGATGAAAATATTAAAAAATATGGTGGTGAGGATACAGATTTATCAGCAAAAATATGGGATAAATATCCAAACTCTTTTGTTTTTTCAAAAAATTCAACTGCGGTTCATTTTCATAGGCGCACACTTAAAGGATTTTGTATATCAATGAATATATATGGAAAGTATAATTTTCCTGTTTTGATGAAAAGATATCCCCATTATGAAAAAGAACTTGGCGCTGATTGGGTATATTCAATAAAAGGGTATTTATTATTTAATCCAATATTTTACATTATTATCAAATCAATTTATACTGTTATTCCATTACAAATATTTATTAGATATATGGTGATTTATTATGTTGTAACAGGAGCCAGGGGTTCAATATAATATTAATTAACTAAATAAATATAAATATTGTAAATGTCTTGAATATTTGTAAATTCCTTCTAAGAAAAGGGATTGACCCTGGTAAGAACTACATACCAATGGACAATCGTTTAATAAAAGGATAGAATTGGTTTCTATTCTTAATTTGAAAACCAAACCAAGGAGGTATTGGCATGGCTGATGTAAATGCAACCGTACAAAAT
>CAJWMI010000021.1 GCA_913043185.1 uncultured Fidelibacterota bacterium
AGAGCACCGGATTTCTAATCCGGGGGTCACAGGTTCGAATCCTGTCCGGGGTACTACATTAATTGTGGATTATTAATTATTTTATATTTTTATCAAAAACCTTCTGTAATTCAACCTTAAATAGGAGAACACTATTAGGTGGAATATTATTATTTCTTCTTTCTCCATAGGCTAACTTTGGATGAATGAAAAATTCATATTCGGATCCTTCTTTCATTAATTGAACCCCCTCTGTCCATCCTTTTATAACTTGATTTAACCTGGTTACATATGGTTCACCTTTTTCATATGAACTATCAAAAATAGTTCCATCTATTAATTTACCTTCATAATGAACACGAACTTGGTCCATTGAAGAAGAAGGTGACTTTCCTGTACCCTTTTTTATAATCTTATATTGCAGCCCTGATTTTGTTTCTATCACATCAGGATTTTCAGCTTTATTTTTTTTCAAATAACTTTCTGCAGCGTCCAGTCCTTCACGCGCTATAGCACGTTGACGATCACGCATTTGATTTTGCATAACCTTAAACAATCCCTTTCTATCTTGCATCGTTAACAGGTGATCTTTTTTTTCGTAGCCATTTTTTAGGCCAGTGATAAATGCATCATAGTCAATTTCCACTTCCTGACCAATTAGATTATCACCAATATCAGCCCCTATAGAATAGCTGATTGAATCTTTTCTATTAGAAAAATCTGAAATTGGTTTGTGTGTATATTGAGAATTAGATTGACACGAATAGATCAGAATCAAGGTTAATATGCTAATTAATCCATTATGGAATGCTTTTTTTATTATATATTTTTTCATAGTGCTTTTTTCTTATTTAATAATTAAAAAATACTTTATTGTTAGGTTGATAGATTCTTCAGTTGTTATTGTTCGTGATTAATAGTATTAATCCAGATATAACAATGATAATAGCTAGCCAATCGATTACATTCAGGCTAGAAAATAGAGCGATAATAAGACGTAAAATTAATATTGCACTGCCTCCGAGAATGAGTATCCAAGGAAGTTTTTCGTTATTATAGTTCATTTTATTATCGAATCGATTACTGAAAGATAATTTCATATAATCTCAAGTTACAAGTATAACTTAATTACAATAATCTACAGAATGAGGAAAAATTAAATTTGACTAACACTGACTTTTCTATTCAATCTTTTAAAGGTGGTTTTGATAATAATTTTTCATACATCATTACCTGTATGAGGACTGGGGAAGAAATCATTATTGATGCAGCTATAGAATTAGAAAACATAAAACCATTTTTCAAATCTTCTCCTTCTGCAATATTTGTTACCCATACACATAGAGATCACATCGCATATATTGATACCTACATAAATAATTTCCCTGAGATTAATATTGTAGGACACCCTAAATCAAAAAATAATTTTGATAATAATAGATTTATTCCTGTATCTGATGGTTCTACAATGGAAATTGGAAACCTTAAGATAAAATCCATATTTACACCTGGACATTATTTTGATTCAATTTGTTATTTAGTTGAAAATGTTTTATTTACTGGTGATACATTATTTGTTGGTAGAACAGGAAGAACAATTAGTAACGGGAGTGATATAAATGATCTTTATGATTCTGTCTATAATAAATTGTTTAAACTTCCTGGAGATACATATATATACCCAGGTCACGATTATGGGGAAGTGCCCTCAATCAAAATAGAAGAAAATAGAAAAATAAGTGGTTTACTACAGGCCAAAGATAAATTTGACTTTATTGATAAAATGGGTAAATATGAAAAAAATAGAAAAATAGGGTCCTAGAAAAACTAATCAACTCGAACATTAATTGCCTTATCACCTTTCATATCATAGTCGATGTCAAAAGAAACTTTTTGACCTTCTCTCAGGCCTTTTCCTTTCAAATACTCCCTCAGTCCGCTGACATGAACAAAATAATCTTCACCATCTTGGCAGGTAATAAATCCAAAACCTTTTAACCGGTCATATTCTTTAACTATTCCTTTTATCATTTTTTTTCTTCTGGATCAAAATCAAGAGATGCTGAGTTAATACAATATCGTAGCCCTGTCGGCTGAGGACCATCATTAAAAACGTGTCCTAAGTGCCCACCACACTTTCCACAAGTAATCTCTACCCTGGTCATACCAAAACTATTATCTGAAGACTCATCTATCTTCCCAGGTATTGACTCGTAAAATGCAGGCCAGCCACATCCAGAATTATATTTAGTATCCGAAATAAAAAGTTCTGTATCGCATCCAGCACATTTATATACCCCCTGTTCATAAAATTTATCATATTTTCCTGTAAATGGCCTCTCTGTTCCTTTTTCTCTCAAAATATGGTATTCTTCTGGAGTTAATTTTTTCTTCCATTCTTCATCAGTAAGATTGACCTCTTTTTGTTTTTTAGTTTCCATACCATTTTCCTTTAATTTTTTCTCAAGGATCTTAATTAATTGTTGAAGCTCATTTAATTTATTAATCTCACTAGAAGAGATTAATTCTTTTAATTCTGTCCCATTACGTAAGAATATCGAAGGTAATTTTACATTTTTTAGTTTATTTTCATAAAGTTTATCTTGGTATGTGAAAACAGAATTAATTGGCAATGATTCAATATAATCAGTCCAGCGTTTTTCCATTCTAAAAGGGCCATAAGTGATTGCACAAAGATTACAATCATAGGTCTCAGGACTGATAATTTTATGTGCAAAATCAACTAACTCATTTATAAACCCACTTTTTGCATTATAGATAAATATTAATTCTTTATGCTCTATTTCTTCACTCATAAGAACACTTGATAGAATTAACAAAAAGGACACTCGTAATATCTTATACATTTACTTATAATAATTAATTGTGGAAGAAATGACTATTCCAATGCATAAAAATAACATAGGACCAGCAATCTCATCAGGGATACTAAAAACTGTATATAAGCCAAATACTAAGCCAGATATAATAAACATCCAAAATAACATAACAAGGAATATCCATAGAGTAATTTTCATAATTTTATAATAAAAACTCCAAAAATAATACCCGCAATATTTGCTACAATATCTTTCTTACTAATAAACCCATTTGGCTGCTTACTATCCCAAATCTCTTTTAAAATTCCATTAATACCAGAAACAAGAATTGAAAAATAGATAACATCATCATTATTATAATCTAGTTTTTCTACTAAAGTATACTGTGTGCTAAGAACTATAGAAGCACTAACGCTAAAATGTAAAAACTTATCATATGCAATCCACGGATCATTATGATTTACCACTGTAGTATCTTTTTCAGCTCTTACAATACAAAAAAATAAAATAAATATAAAAATAACTGATTTTTTCATTCTATATATGGGTATACCAAATTGCTAAATAATAATATGTTAAAAAACTAAGAGCTATAATAATCATAGTTCGAATAAAATATTTCTTCATTTAAACACTCTGTATAGAACGCTTCCAGTGCAAATAACCAAGGCCTGATAATAATAGACCTGCTATAGAATCAGCAATAAAATGTTGTTTTGCCAAAAATGTGGACAAAAAAACTAAAAAACCACAAACCAAAAATATTATTTGAAATTGTGGTTTATAATGTCCAAGAACTAATGAAGTAAATACGCTAATCGTCACATGTACAGAAGGAAAACCATTCTGCTTCAACCATTCAATCTCTACAGCACCGTATAAAAAATATAAAGGATTATGTGTAACACTTCGCATGACTGGTTCACATGATATTGGCCAAATAATAAAAATGATATATGATATAGATAATAGTATTAAAGACGTTTGGATAAACTTATTTAAAAATATTTTATCATCAATTATTATAGGCATAAACAGAAATATATAATACAGATAGTATGGCACTATCATCCACCATACAAAAGGAATCAGACTATCAATATTAATAAAAGTTTGAGGTGCGTCAATTGGGCTCCTAATAAATGGGATTAGAAAATAAAAGGAGGAGAATATCCAAAAAGGAAGTATTAATCTAATTCGCTCAGTCAGAACCATTTTCAATTATATTTTGAAGAGACATAAGATCAAAGATACTTAATGTTGCATCAAAGTCAATATCACCTGCCCAACGCTCCGACAAATCAAATATTGTACTACTCAATATATGTTCGACCAATAAATCATGATCGATATCGTTTACCAATCCATCTAGATTTGTATCACCCTTATTATTTATAATCTGATAAGATGAGACAGTGTCGAGTGCAGTGAGTAAACATAACGGTGCTGCTGCTTCATGACCTCCTACTGGTTCTGGCATCTCAATCAAATAAACTGACTCGGCACCATTATCAACAAATGTATTATAGGCGACCTGTGCATTCGCAATTGGAACTATATCATCTGCCACAGCGTGTATAAGATATGTAGGCGAAATAGGAACCCAGTCTAATAAGGTATTAGCCTCTAGTGTTTGTCGAAAAAGATTATCACTATTTATACTAAAATCATCTATAACATCGGGCAATAGTATTTCTATAGGATTATCTGGCATCAGTGAATTAATATAGGTTCCAGAGTGAGTCCCATCAAACAAACCAGATAATGTATCGGCCCAGAAAGGTAAAAAATATTGATCTAAATTATCCAAACTATCATAATAATGAAGATGGTTAAATAACACATTTGCAACATAATATGGTTGCGGATAGAAATTAATTGATAAATAAAAGTCTACCATCGTACCAGATAAATCATACGGGCCTGCCATAGGAATAGAAACCGTTAAATCAAACTCATCAAGCATAGATTGCTCAATATCTCGTTGGGCTGACATAGTAGCATATCCGCCCTCAGAGTAGCCAAATAAGTATAACTGATTATTATACATAAATGAATTATTAATATCTAGTTCATTAGTCATTTCTTTTACAGCCCGGATCATGTTAGTAATCGCAGGCGTATAGGTTTCAGCAATAATATAAGGATGATATCCTTCTGAACTTCCTAGACCTGCATAATCAGGTAGCATAATAATATATCCAGAAGAAGACATAATCATGGATATTAGACTAACCTCTTGGTTACTTAACGATAGTCCAGTTACAGACGGAACATTATTATCTTCAACAGTTGTCCCATGTTGATAGCTTGCGATAGGGAAAATTTTTGTAGGATCCATGGGAAAGGAAACCAAACCAGATAAAGTATCTACATATCCTTGTGGATCGAGTATTTCATACTCGATACTATACATTGATATATCATATAATGCTAAGGGCGCATTGTTACCAAGTGCTAGATCTACAAGCCACTGAATATCAGAATTACTAGAAGATATTTTATGGTCGTAGCTAATTAAAGTACCAGGCTGGGAGTAGACATAACTAAATAATTGTACTACAAAAATTAGATATTTAAAAAACTTCAAAATTTTAACTTTTATTATAGTAAAAATATTATCTCAAATAAAGTATACAGACTATGATGGTACCATAGTATTAAGGATTTATATTAAAACTGGCTCAAGCAATTAATAATATGATTAATAAAAGTTTTATTTTTATTCGTTTAGTTTTCCCTAATTATCAAAATAATCATAGTGTTTACCATCCGTCTGAACACCATCCGAATATTTTTCTTCTTTTTCGAGTCTCCCATTATCAAACCAATAAATCCATTTTCCATGTCTTTCATCATTTTTATATGATTCTTCTCTCTGCTTCTGCCCATTTTCATACCACACCAGAAGTTTGCCATTTTTCTTTCCTCGAACATAGTTTTCAACTCTTTTTTTCTTTCCATTAGAATGATAATATGTCCACTTTCGATTTTTTTCACCTAGCTTGAAATTGCCTTCTTTTATTTTTCTACCACTTACACTCCACCAAACCCACAAACCATCTTTCTCATCTTCTTTAAAACTTTTTAGTATAGATTTATTTCCATTTTTATCCCAGAGAGTAGATTTTCCATAAAGCTCACCATTTTTCCACTGACTCTCTTCAATCTTTCGCCCTCGACTATTATAGCTAATCCAGATTCCATGTTTCTGGCCAGTTTTATAGTTTCCCTCCTCCGTCTTTTTACCATTTTCTGCCCACCATATCCACAGACCATTCTCCACATTTCTTTTCCAGCTTTCTTCACGTTGTTTTTTTCTACTATTTGAATAGAAATAAATGGACCTGCCATCTTTATTATCATTCTGGTAAGAGACAGTACTTTCTTTCTTACCACTCTCAGAATAATAATTCCACTTACCAATCTTGTTCCCCTTTTTATAGTATTCCTCTTTTTCTTTTTTTCCATTATAGTACCAGGTCGTCCATTTCCCATTTCTTAAACCTTTGACATGAAATTCCTCTTTTTCTTTTTTTCCATTGTCATAATAAAATATCTTATGGCCAGTGTCCTTACCCTTTTCATATTTCTCAACTCTTTCTTTTATTCCATTATCATTGTAATACACCCAATTACCGTTTTTATTCCCTTCGAAATATGATTCTTCTCTATCTGTTTTTCCATTTTCCCTCCAATATGTCCAATTACCATGCTTCTTACCATTACGGAATTCGCCAGTAAGTTTTCTTCCTTTCATCCTATAATTATCAAATACCCGGCCTGTGTAAGGTTTCTTACCAGTAGAATACATTATCCCTTTTTTCTCAACTAATTTTTCATACATTATTCTCTTCTGTTGAGAAAAAATTAATGCGGAAACACAAACAAAAATAAAAAATAACTTTATTATAATTTTTTTCATTTTCATATCCTTTATCAGATAATAATTATACTATTATAAACTCCATTATCTCAGAGTTATTGGTATAATAAAATTTATATGTACCCATTGTAATCATAATAATCTGATGGTTTTGTTGATTATTACTATTTAATGCAATTTCCTCTCCAAACTCCCACAAAAGAGTCCCTCTAGGGTAATTTATATCATTGTCTTCAGTTATTTTAGGGTATTGTATATACTCTAACTGCTTATCTGAGAAAAATTCTAATGAACCCTGCTCATAAAATTGTGGCCATAAACCTGCAATCATTCTTGATTGACCAATAAATATTCTATGAATAATCGATTTACGATTCTTTAAATTATTTTCAAATAGCAGTCTGTCAATTAAATGAATCTGCTGGGCAGTGGAAATAAGTATGAGTCTTAAATGCTGTTGATAAGATAATTGATAGGTTTTTACTATGTGCCCGGAGAAGGCTGTGCTAACCGTTGATATATGATAGGTTAATGCATTGGCTCTCTCATCAATGCTGGATTTTATTTTAAATAATTCCATATGTAGAGCTATATACCCTGACCTAAATATACAACTAATAATTTTTAGTTTAAAAATCGAACATATGAAAAGTCAATCTAAATAAAATACCCCTTAATAAACACGTTCGTTAATCATTGAACCATTTTTATATAATCGTTCCCTTGTTTTGATACCGTCATAGGACCAGGTTATCCATACACCATCAACCTGCCCATTTTTAAATGTAATCATTTTGCTCCTATTTCCATTATTATGCCACCAAGTCTTTCGGCTATTTAAACCTTTAGCATCGTACTCTACCTTATAACTGACTTGACCATTTTTATAATAAGATGTGCTCGCTTTCAAAATCAATTTATTGGAACTCTCTTTATAGGTATAAACCTTCTTTGGTATTCTATTATCAAAATAATCTTGTACCAACCTAAGATTATTCCCCTGCACAATAGTTAAAGTAAAAACAATTATGATTCGCTTCATTATTGACTCCATAGTAATGTTATTATATAAAAAACCCCCAGCAGTATGCTAGGGGTTTAAATAGTTTTAATAGTTTTTTCTTTTATTACTCTATACGGATATATCCAGCTTTTGGATGCCAGGTAAATATTTTTGACTCCCCAAAAAACTTAAGCTTGGATATAACAAACTCATAAGTATTTGGTTTACCTTTGCCAACCGAGTAGGAAACGCTCCTTGTAGAAGCAAAACCTGTCTCCAAGGACGCCTCGTATCCAGCTGTCAGGATAACTCTCTTCTCATCTAATAATTTTCTAGATGAATTTCTTTCCAGTAAGAATCCTTCTAAATAATCTAGAGGCTTGTTTGTTAGGTTCGTCAACTGAACGTTTACAACGATTCTCTTTTCATCTACATATCTTGGTGTCACTGTAATCTCAAATGGTCTGCCTTCTTGAGAGAAGACGAAGCCCACTAGGACAATGATAGCAATTAATTGTCTACGCATGCTTAATATTATTAGAAATATTTGAAAGTCAAAAGCGAAAGATTTAATTAGAATAATTATTTATTATTTATACTTTTTACTCTTCTTCATCAATATCATGGGCACTAGAGCCTGAAGATTTTACATAAAAATTTTCATATAAATAATAACCCAATACTGAGAACAAAAATGCCCATGCGATTATTGTTATATCCATTTTTTCTTTTCCTTATAATTAATAATTATTTAATACTCCTTTAATTATATCAATATCTGATTCAAAAGTATCTTGCTCTAGAGGCCCAAAAGAAAAACGAAAAAATTGTTTTAATGAAGATTCTTTTCCTAATCTTTTCATATCACAGTCTGTCCCCTTAAGGATTGCTGCGCCATGTTTAAAAAGAGCCTGATTAAACTCTTCTGCATCTAGACCATCCGGCAGTCTGCACCAATGGTAAAACCCGCCCTCGCCTGAAAACAGTTCTAGACCAAGCTTTTTAAATGCCTCTCCATATCTTCGTCTCTGGTGAGAATAATAATCTGGAATAGCATTGACAGCAAGGTCTGTCCTAGATTGATCAAATAATCTTTCAGCATACAACTGTGACGGCCTTGACACGCCTCCCATCCCAAAAGAAGAAAAATTACCTAAGATTTTTATATGATGGTGGGATGCAATAACCCATCCAACTCGGATACCAGGCGCCTGAAAACCTTTTGTAGCCGCACCAGCTATAAACAAGTTTGAATCATTGATTGATTTTAAATATTTGGCTGCACTAATTGGGGGACTATGAAATAATTCGTAAGCCTCATCAATAAGTAATCCTGTATCACTATTCATAGACTCCGCTACTAATGCGTTTAAATCATCTCCATATCTCGTAATTCCTGTAGGATTGCAAGGGTTACTAAGTAATATTAATTTTCTTTTTGAGCCACCTTCTCCTTTATAATCACTTACAGACGGATAAAAATTATTATGAACTCCACTTTCTACTATTGAATAATTACGCTTTGTTAGTTTAAGCATATCGTAATATGGAGTGTACTCAGTTGATGCAACTTGAATTTGAATATCATCATATAATAATGTTAGTATAGCTAGAAGCCCCGGACGACCGCCAGCAAATATCATTACATTTTCGTAATTAATATCGGCATCATAATAATGATTATAATAGGCTGCTATTGTTTTTCTTAGAGATGGTATTCCCCATGCTTTCGGATATTTTAAGTCTTCTGGATTAATATTAATAGTCTCTGGCATTTTGGGGCCGCCAGGTAATTGAGTTGTTAATGGATACCCCTGGCTCCAAGGATGTGTTCCTGGATTACCCATGTATTTACCAAACGAATTCTGAAATGCATAAAGAGTCTCATATATACCCATGGGTGGAATAGGATTGATAAAACTATTTTTTTTCATATGATTATTATAGCATCCAGTTAATTGACTAGTATTAATTAATTAGGCTACCGATCAAATTATCACCATCGCCATTTTTTTGAGAATTTTCATAAATATCTTCTAACCTTTTTATGCCATCTTGGTACCAATATTCCCATTTCCCGTTCTTTATTCCCATTTTATAGACTCCATTAACTCTTATCTGACCATTTTTATACCATTCTCTATATTTCCCGTTTAGAATATTATTGCTCCAGTGAGTCTCTTTTTCTCTGCTGCCTTTAACATAATAAATTGTCCATTTACCTTCTTTTTTACCTTTTTTATATGTACCACTGATGCGACTGTTTCCATCAGAATAATAATATGTCCACTTATCATTTTTTTTATTTTGGTAATACGATGATTTTAGCCTTTTATTTCCATTAGCATACCAGTATATCCATTTCCCATGTCTCTTTCCATTAACATAACTTTTTTTTGATTTTAATTTTCCACCAGCATACCATTCAGTTCTTTCACCATCTTCTATAGTTACAATAGATTTATTTTTTTTACGTGCTTTGGATGGGTGTATAATTTTTCCAATTTTTTTATCATTTTCCCAGCTTATCTCAAGCTGCGCTTGTAGTGTGGAATCCCATACTGTCCACTTACCATTTTTTTTATTATTGAAATATTTTCCAGTACTGTCAATATACCCGTCCTCATTCCACCAGGTCCAGATACCATCTTTTTTCCCTTTGTCCCAGTTTTCAGTTGTTTGAATTTGGCCATCAATATACCATGTAGTGTAAGAGGTCTTATTGTCTTTCTCAGTATAGCTTGCTGCATTTCTCCAAATCCACTCGTACCAGCGAACCCATTGACCATTTAATTGCCCATTATCATAACCACCTTTTGTTTTTTTATTGCCATCATCATACCAATATGTCCAAATATCCTGTTTCTTATTTTCTACATAATGACCCTCTGATTTCTTTTCTCCGTTCTCATACCATTCTACCCATATACCATTTTTTTGACCATTGATATATGCACCTTTTTCCTTCTTTTGACCATTCAAATGCCACTTCGTCCATGTGCCTATTTTTTTATATAACAATAAGTTGTTCTCAACAGATTGTTTGATTACGGAACCTTTTTCTTGTTTCTGACCATTAGAATACCAAGTGGTGATTAATCCATTTGGCGTGCCATCATTATAACTAATTTTTTTAGATGTTTGTCCATTAGGAAAATATTCAAACCATGTTTCATGCTTTCTCCCAAAAAGATACTTTCCCTTTGACTTGGCCTGAGTATTATCATACCACTCTCTTGAATATCCATGCAAAACACCATTTTTCCAGACACTTGTTTTCATTTTTTGACCGCTAGCATACCATTCCTTTGATGAGCCATGTTTTAAGCCATCCTTAATTCTTATGTCAATCTTATTATTACCGTTTTCCCATTTATCGATGATTCTTCCGTTATACTTTTGACTTTTATCAATTGTATAGAATAAACTTTTATCAACTACAACACTATCTAGAGGTAAAACTGTTTTCAGTTTAATTGTTTTCTTGTCTTCTATTTTTATAGTTACAGGTTTATTAGAAATAACTATTGGCTTGGTTGTATCTGCATTATCTATGAGTACTATATTTTTTTCTATAGACTCGATAGGTGTTATCTTAGGTTCAGTAGTGATAGTATCTGTGATCTGCTGATCAATAATCAACTTTTCAGATATTATCTCCTGCTTTACTATAGTATCCTGCTTGTTCTCAGTAATTAGTAAGGGGTTAACATTCTCGATAAAAATCCTTCCAAACTGATTTTGGCCTAATAGCATGGCCTGAAAAATCATAAAAAATAATAAATAAAATAAAGCCCGAAGATTAAGAGGCATAATATTTAATCATTAAACAGTTTATGGTTATAGTTTCCTTTTTTCCATAAATACAAGGTATATACTCTTAAGCATATGCTAAAAAATACGACTAATAGAATTATCGATGATAAATCAAAAATAATTATTTTTACCATATGTTGATATAATAAGCATAGAGTCATACCTAATGCTGTTCCAAACATCATTGTGATAAAATGAGAAAGCTGAGTTAATCCCCTTAAAGACATATTTAACCTCTATTTATTTTTAATTATGTTTTTTACCATTTTTCGAAAATTATCATCAACAGTGAAATAATGTCCTCTTTCCTCATGAATGCTAACACCAGAATGATGATACTCTTCTATATGATGAGCAAATTCAATAATATCGACTTCGACTTCAATACCTTTACTATCTTTTATAACGATTTTTTCTTTCATTTATATATTACATAAATAAAAGAGTTCAAGAATGCAGGCTTTGATTATTTAATATTATTTTTGATTTTTTGGTCTACGATATTTTTTCCAATGATCTTTGGGCTTTATATTTTCTTTATTATCACCAAGAATAATATGTTCAACTTTTTGCAATATTTTTAAAAAAGACATTTTGTCCTCCTTTACTTTATTAGTTTAGCAATACAGTCTATTTCAACGAGTATACCTTCTCCTAATTCTGCACCCCCGAATGTTGTTCTTGCAGGCTTGTGATTTTTAAAATATCGAACGTATTCTTCACTCATTGTACCCCAATCATCACCATCAGCTAATATGCAAGTGCATTTTACTATGTCATCCATAGTCGCATTATGTTTTTGTAATATATTATTGATATTCTCCATTGCTTGTTTGACTTGTGGTCTAATTCCACCTTCAACGATTTTATTATAATCATTTTCTACGTTTCCAATTTGTCCAGATATATAAAGGATGTCACCAACGAGAACAGATTCTGAATATGGGACAGACTCTAATTTATGCGGATAATATGTTGTTTTGTTATTCTTAGAATTTTCGCAACTAAAAAACGCGAACAATATTAGTGAAAGTATAATTAGATATTTTTTCATCATTACTAAATCTACGAATTATTGTTTTACGATATTTTCAGTTTAACTAATAAAAAACCCCACAATTGTGGGGTTTTTTATTAGTAGATAATTCTAAAAAATATTATTCTTTAACTGATCTAAGCTTCTTGTGTTCAAAAAGAATAACTTTGACAGTATTATCACCAATATTTTTCATTTGATGTGTAGTTATTGTATTTCTATGACCAACAAAACCATTGGGCACTTCACTCTCATTTACGGTTCCATCTGGACTCGTACCTTGTAATTTCCCGCCCGTGATACCATAAATAGTCATAACACCATGCTGGTGCATATTATCACTTTGTCCAGGAGCAAAAGTCACCTCTAAGACCTTAACATCTTCATTCTCTAGTAATACCTTATACACATCTGGTGACACTTTCTCAGGAAGGATGAGTCTTTCTTTAGAATCTGATGTCGTCTCTGAATTTTTTCGCTCTACAAGAATAATTTTAATGGTATTGTCACCGATATTTTTTACCTGGTGTCTTACTTTTTCTTTGTTATGACCAACAAACCCCGTTGAAATTTCTCTTTCATTAACAGTTCCATCTGGGAGAGTAACCTGCGCCTTACCCCCTTGGAGAAGATAGAAAGTAACAGGATTATGATCATGCATATTATCACTTTGTCCAGGTGCGAAAGTCACCTCTAATACCTTAACATCTTCATTCTCTAGCAATACCTTATACACATCCGGCGATACTTCTTCTGGTAGCAATAGCTTATCCTTTGAGGAACATGAAATAAATAAAAATAATATAGTTGAGATTAATAATCTTATCATGGACTTGCCTTTCATAGATGATTTATTATTTAAATAACGCGCATATTCTACTCATTATTCAATAACCATCAAACACCACAAATCATTATAAGTTTTATTCGTCTGCCCAATTAATAAAAACTATAGCAAAAATGACTGTAAGAAAAAATGCGATAATATGACCATCTATAAGCCACTTGATACTCAGCCAACATAGTGGGATTATTAGGACTAATTTATCACCATGCATTTTTAGAAATTCTCTCATATACCAAATCTACAAAAAATCATTCCAAATATGTTTCAACCTTTTTATTTTGCTATTCTGAATCCAAAATGATCATTTCCTTTAAATTGCTCATCTTTCGCTCTAGCTGATGCTTTTAATGTGGCTTGATGATAATTCCAAGATCCTCCCCTTCTGACTTTTAATCCACTATCAACAGTATTAACAGGGTCTATGGCATTATTAGAGTCATTGTAATATTCAGAGTTATACCAATCTTCAATCCATTCCCAAACATTGCCTGCCATATTATATAAACCATAAGGATTAGGTTCATTTATTTTTACATCTAACACATGGCCTCGAGAAGGATTTTCTCCTAAAAAATTCCATATAGCACTTGTGCCATCACCATAAACATTTCCATCGGCTGTGGCATAGATAAAACCTGCACCTCCCCTTGCTGCAAACTCCCACTGAGCTTCAGTAGGTAATTTAACATCATAAAATAATGTAAATGCTTTTGCACCATACCATTTGATAAATGTTGCAGGCCAATGACTAACTTCCAACAATGTTGGTAGATTATTAGGGAAATCTGCTAATTCTTCCCACTCATTATAATCATTCAATAAAACAGATGTATCAAGTTGGTGTGATTCATCACTATAATTGTAATAATTGGTTAGTTCTAACCAATTAAATTCTTCAGGATCTGAAGGATTCTTAACATAAAACCATTCATTTGTAATATTTAATTCATCATAACCTATATATGCGATATTCAAGGGGTTCTCTGGTTCTATCACTCCAGTAAATGAATCATCATCTCCATCAGCATTATCATGATCCTTCATCACTCTAGTTCCACTTAAGTTGTATAGAGACATCCCTCTATATTCTTCAGGTGCCTCTTCTGAACCGAATACAAGCAGGTCTCCCATATTTGGTCCAGGATTTGTTTCAATCTGAACTTCCAATAACCCAGATGAAAAAGCTCCATTTAAGAAATGAACATATTGCTCATTTGTAATCTCTGTCTCACTAATTTGAAAAGAATTTAATGTCACATCGTGTAAATAAGCGTCATATCCACCTGGTGGTCCCTGATAATTGCTTTCGCTTTCACCCATTGTCATAGATCCTCCGGGTATATTTTTAAAAATTATACTACTATGGAGACTAAATAAATCATCATGCCAACAATTATCAATAACACAATCTACTGTTGCACAGATATCGAATATATTTATGTAGCCATCATTATTGAAATCACATTGGGAACCATCAAAGCAATTTATCAAGATGCAATCAACTTCAGCAGCAATATCCAAAGAATCTAATTGCCCATCACTATTAAAATCACACTGTCCCCAAATCAAGTTAACAAATAGTAATAATGGTAAATATCTTTGCATGGACAAATCTACCCATCATCCCACAAACAAAAAACCTCACTAGTGTGAGGTTTTATTAGTTATAGGCATTCTAATTCGTTGTGGAAAATTTTACGAAGTTATTTCCTCTTCTAAAGTTTCTTGCAGGGAATCTTTTTCCTCATTCTTAGTTACTTTAAATATAGTTTCACTTCCACCGTCAGTTTTAGAACGTCTCATTTTTTTAATATTTTCATTTTCGGAATGTCTGATACAGTTCTTAGAAATTGATGCCTTGTTTTTTAGATAAAAAATTTCTTCATAATCATTATCACTATAATGATGTAATCCGAGTTTAGTATCTATTACATGTCCACCAGTAAAAAAAAGTGCTATACTAAATAATGTTTTTAATATCATATGGCTTCCTAAGATTATCCAAATCTACAAATAATTACCCTACAATGTGTGGGCAAATATAAACAAAAAACCCCACGAATCGGGCCTTGGAGCTATTTCCTTTTCACTGATAATTGCATTAAGAAGTTTTCATTGGCCCAACAAATATTTTTTTAATTAATTGAATTGGCAAAAAAAACAAAACTTCAAACATGAAGTTTATGCGACATGTATTATTATCAATTATTTCAATCGGGCGCAATATAAAGCCATCGCCATCCTTACTGTTTTTAGGTCGGACTTCAAACTTCATCGGGCCAATAGTCCGTAGGAGGTTTATAATTGTTTTATAATTTCTGTGACCCTCTTTAGGCATAAGGTTATTATTCCTATCATTATCACGAATCAATGTAATTAACAAATTAACTTTTTCCTTAAAAATAACTTTTTCCCATTTTATGATACCTTTATTAAAACGAAAACATGCTCCTTTTGCCATTAAAGGATGAGGGTGAGCCAGTCTTAAAGCTTCAATAAGACAAAGAAAGTGATTTTTCCCACCGAATGATGTGGCATATTTGATAAGCTGATTTTTTAAATCTTGTTTTTTACCGTGATCAAGTGAGTCATAATTAGTCATAAGTTTATTGGATCAAACATTTATTTCATAGATTGAGCAGCACGAAGACCAGAGAGATATGCACCATGAATCGTTGCAGGATAGTTTTCATGAGTATGCTCTCCGGCAAAGTAAATTAGATCATCAATAGGAGCACTAATCTCATAGTATGTTTCTGGTGTATTCCCCACAGCAGTAAATGAATAGGCACCATATGAGAATTTATCGGATGCCCATTTTGTGAAATATACATCTATTGGATCAGGGATATTTTGTCCATATGCATTTCGTAATACACTCATAATATCTGATGTTATATTGCTATCAGGTAATGACTCTTGATATTTAGCATATTCGCCCATTGTAAAACAAAGAAGTATTGGTTTACCAGTATATGTATAATTCATACATTCGCAATTTTGTTCATTAACTGATAAAATCCATATTACATCCTGATCCCAAAAGACTTTATCAAATAGCAACCAGTGTTTCTGCAATAATCCCATTCCTAATTCAGATATTGCATTTTGTTTCTTTGTAGGAAGTGGAGGTGAAAACTCAATATCTCCACTTTTCAATACTCCCAGGGGGACTGTTATAAGAACTTTTTTTGCATAGAATTGTTTATTTTTAGCATATACAATAACTCCAGCATCTTGATATTCTATCTTTGTGACAATATGATTAAGTCTTACATCTACTTCATCCTTTAAAACATCAGTGATTTGTTGGAGACCATTTGGTAAAATCAATTCTCCATCTCCATATCCTCCGCCAATATCAAAATAATCTCGAGATAAATTATCCAAGTCAGTACCATACTCATTAGATATCTCAGAATTCGCTAGGTAGTTTAGAACTTTCTTCTCATCAAACGAGAAGGATTTTTTAGTTTTAAAATCACTTATTGTTTTAGCCAAAGATTTATCCTGTCCTTTTTGCTGCCTGGCAATGATGTGCACCCAAAGGTCCTTAACAAGAGCATCATATTCATCATTATCAATTCTTTTTCCATTCAAATATGCAACCATTGAGTTTAATGGGGTTTCGTAGGTAGTAAAGCCATGTTTCTCGGCAAATTCAGTGAGTGGATTCCCATCAGAAGTATGTATCCAGTTTGCTCCTTCTTCAATGGTTACTCCATTCCATAAACGAGACCATATTCTCCCTCCAATCCGGTCTCTTGCTTCTAAAATTAAAACATCCTTTCCGCTATCAATTAAATTATCTGCCGCTGCTAATCCAGATATACCAGCACCGACGATTATTGCATCATATATCATTCTATCATTTTGTGCTTTAGACAAACCAACAATCAATGATATAATGATTAGTAATTTTGTTTTTATAATAATCATTTCTGTATCGACCTGTTTTCTAACATTGAGCCTTTAATTATGTGAATACCCACATCAGGAATGTACCATACGCCTTTCTCTAGATCTATTCCTCCTCCAATTTTTTCTTGAACTACACGATCTACAACATATATCCCCATTTTTGCCATATTGGAAAATGTGTCCATACCTTTATTAGGAAAGCCAATTCTAGTTCTGTGAATATTATAATTACTTCCAAATTTCCTGCCAAAAGATTTTTCAATACCTTCTTTGCCTATCATAAAACCAATCAATCCCCCCCAAGTAGATGTAGGGTTATCAGAGTCCCAACCACATAGAGTTCCTATCTTTATTGTCTTTTGGATATCACCTTCTCCATATAATAAACTAATTATGCTTGAAGCAAAATTTATACCAGCAGCAAAGCAGCCATTGCAATGTAAATTTTTTGATGTTATATCATATCCATCATCCTGCATAACCTGATATTTATGGTATACCATATCTCTGGTTTTCTCCCAAGAAATATTTGCCTCATATTTGTTTTTTACAAAATCAAACATCTTGGCTGAATATGAATCACTAGGCAATCGTTTACGAGCCTGCTTGGCCATCCAAAAAATCTTATCTTTTAGGCTTATATCTTCATTTCCATACGATGCAAGAGAATACATTATCACATAAAACTCAGATATCCACTCCGAATTGAGCCTCGCAGTTGTTCGAATGGGTAGATACGAAAGTTTTAGAGCAACATCAGGCCGCGCAGGTGAAAAAAACCCAAATATTTCTGTTGTAAGCTGTGCATCTATCATCTCATAATTAGGATTATTTTCAGGTGAACTTGTAGAGGGCGGTATCATACCCTTACACATTAAATCAAAAGCAGTTTGGTTTGACATCCAAAGAAAATTTTCTTCTTCTTTTTTTATATGTTTAAGCCAGCCTTCTCTTATTTGGTCTCCAGTTAAAATGCTAGATTGATTTATATAATGCAGGTGTTGATACATGTACTCAATATCAGTATCATCATCAGAGCCCCAATAACCACCTTCATCGACAAAAACAAAATCTATCGTAGATGATAAAGCGCTAGGATTACCATTACTCCAAATATTAGGTTGATCAGGCTTACCCCAATCTTCTCTTGTATAAAATTCACCAGTTTTAATTTCACCGATATTTCCAATTTTATCCATTTCAGTGACTAAACCAGTCCAATTTGCGATACATTGGCCTAACCAAAATCCATACAATTTATTGGCGTAATCTGAACGAGAAATAACTAAGTCAGATGGATTAGGTGCGTAATCCTTATAATACAAATTCGGATCTTTTATGACCTCATTTTCTATATAGAAATCTTCTTTTTCATGAGAATCAATCGTAAGTACCATTATCAAAGCCAAACCAATAATTAATAGCAATGATATATCCCGCACCATAGTCAAATCTACCCACCATGCCACAAACAAAAAACCCCACGAATGTGAAGCTATTAAATAATTAGTTATTATTTTTCAGCTATTACTTCTACCATCAGAGGACAACAAATTGTTGAATACGATATGGTCTCAAGTTTTTGAATATCTTTTTTAGCATCCTCTAAATCATCATCATTAATATACCCCATTGAAACTAATCGAGGAAAATAACTTTCATAAAAAGTTACAGGCCACTTCCAGATCTCACTTCCAGGGACTGCCAATTTAGGCATGAGACGAATACTGATAATTTTCAACCCTATTTCTGTTAAATATTGAGTTAAATAACTTCCGATATCAATTTCAGAGTCTGAATCATTAAAACTTTTCAATGAAGCTCCAATTGCTCTTTTTAAGGCTGGCATTACTGGATTAGTTTGATGTGTTGACCAATCGTAATATTCTTGGATAACTATTCTTCCTTTTGGTGCCAAAGCATCGCTAATTTTTTTCAAAATTTCCTTTGGATTCGGAATCCAAGCTAATGCCCATCTGCAATAAACACCATTAAGTATATTTGAATCTAATGTTAGCATATCGAAATCAGCTAAAATTGGCTCAATAGGAATGTTTTCTTTTTGTTTGATTAGATCCAAATGTTTTATGAATAATTCAGATTTATCAACAGAAATTACTCTACCATATTCACCTACCATTCGTGCGAGTTCTTGTGAACAATATCCTGGGCCAGATCCTAAATCTAAGATTGTTTGATCAATGCCAAACTCAGCTATTTCCCAACCTCGTCTCGCTTCGGACAACCAGACTTCATGTTGAATTTTTAAACGATTTAATTCTTTTTCGTTAGCACCTAATATGTATTCTTTATTGCTCATTTTTCAATATACCCTTATCCAAATCTACCCATCATCCTACAAACAATAAACCCCACGTATGTGGGGCTTGGTGGAATAACTCAGATTATATTTATTGCATCAGAGCATGTATTGTTGCATTTGACTTTGCCAGTCTATCACTTAATAATTTGATAACATAAGTATGGAGTTCTGCAGCTCTATCAGGTGCCTCTTTGTTCAATTTTTCAAAATTCTCATGGGATAGAAAATAGATTTCACATGTTTCATCTGTAATTACAGATGCTGTTGCCTGTGTTTTTAAATATAAACTTACTTCGCCTACGATTGTACCGGTGCCCATAGATTTGAGACGAATTCTTTTATCCATCTTAGAATCCAATTCCACTGTAACCCTTCCAGATTTTATAAAATACAAGCCTTTTGGATCGGATCCCTGTTCAATAATCTTAGTATTATTTTCTATAGTTTGTGAATCAAAATAGGATAACAAATCTGAGAATTGAGATTCAAATAATTTTATTTCATGGGCCCTGTCATCTGTATCTGTTATTTTATCCTTAATTATTTGTTCTTCGCACCATTCCATTCCATGATCTAGGTCTTTAAATGTTAAATAGGATCCATCACCATTATCATCAAATAATCCTTCTGCTTCAAACTGATCAGAGATTTGAGGTGCAAGGTCACAAAACAGCACTTTGAAATCATCCAGAGTAGCCAGAATCTGCAATTTATTAAAACTATTTATCGTTGAAGAATCAATACCAGTTACTTGTCTTAGATCAAATACCAGATATTTTAGTTCTCTTCCATCGTCCGATTTTATATATGTCTTTATATATTCCAGTAATCGGTTTGCTGAACCAAAAAATAAGTACCCTTGCAATGGCAGGATTAATATCTTATCTCCAGAATCTTCGATAATCGATTTTAGTCTTTCTGATCTTTCAACATTGCTATGGAAGGTTTTACCGGTAAGCGTATGCTTTATTGTTTCCACTTTTGAATAGCTGATCACAAATAGTATCACTGAGGCCATCAGACCAGCGAGTACACCTTCAAGGAATCCGACCGTACCAATGATTAAGAAGATCAATATGATAATAATGTAATCATTTTTTGGCACCCGGTTCCATGTATTGATCAGCCAATCCACTACAAAAGAAAGGCCCAGATTAAATAATAATCCACCTAAGATTACCCTAGGGAAAACAGATAATATTTTTGAGCCAAAAAACAGGGCAAAAGCACATAAAAGAGCAACGACGACGGTGCTTAATCGACTTCTAGCGCCAATGGAATAAGCCAAAGAAGCGCCCCCTAAGGCTAAATGTCCCGGCGGCGCACCACAGAAGCCTGCTAAAATATTGCCAAGACCAGTAACTTTCAATTCCCGATCAAGATCGAGATCTTTCTTAATGATAAGCTCCAGACCGCTATAGTTGAATAATACAGATATGGCATTCAGGATCATCATTGTTCCTATGGCCGGTAATTGTTCTTGGAAAATATGCCATTTGAAGGTAGATATATATTTTATGGGGGATCCCTGGAATAAACCACCTTCTGGAAAAGGCCCAAGCAAGAGTCCACTTGACTGAAGTTCCAGGAACGAATAGCCATTGAAAAACATGATTGCGTAAAACAATGATATGCCGAGTGCAATGATCCCTGGTATCAACAGATAATGGCTGATAAAACGGCTCACGATAAGCATCAGTGCTCCAAAAATGAATCCGGGACACCATTGTAACAGGGTGGACTGACTAAGCAGGGAAGATGCATTGGCCAATGATAGCTCCATATCGGCAGTCATGATAAAAGCAAATTTGATAATCAGCCAGCCTGTCCCAGCCAGAAACCCACCCACGACAGGATAGGGAATAAACCGGACAAGTTTTCCCAATTTAAACGAACCAAGAATAAAAAAGAACACACCTACCATAACCGATGTTAGAGCAATGGTAACAAAAATAAATTGGAAGGTTGATTCCGGACTCCAATCCTTTCCACTCTTTGCCATAACCGTGGTCGCTATAAGTGCTATAATTGCAACCGGGATATCCTGCGGCGTACTAATATTGATTGGATAGCTTGCCGTGAAGATAGAAAAAATAGCATATATAAGAAATCCAAATAGAAGTATCCCAATACCCTGGGATAAATATTCAGATAAGGAACCAGTAAAAATCAAAGCGCTTAGCGCCATGGCTATTACAATGAGTATGATCCCATTTATCAATCCAGAAATAATGCTGGGAACGGTATCAGATTTAATTAAACTATGAAACACAGTACCTCCATACCCATCATCCTGCAAACAAAACCCCCATGAATGTGAGGTTTGAGTGGTTTAATCAGCATATTTTTCAGCACCTAAGAAATGTAGTGAAACATACTGTTCATCTCCCACAACCCAGCTATCATGAGGCTCAGAAGGTATGTAAAATAAATCTCCTTCTTTAAGTGTATGTATTTTACCCGTTTTAAAAGCAACAGTTGCACTACCAGATACCACTATTCCCAAATGTTCTACCTCACAAAATTCTGTGCCACTTAAAGGAGAAACATCAATAGACCATTTCCAACCCGGTTCATAAGAAGCTCTACCAATAGTCATATCTGCTAATTTTACTATTTCAAACTTTCCCTTATCAAAATTTCTTATCTCATCGGGTTTTTTAAAGTTTTTTAATATTATATTAACCATAATCGAATTATCTCCTATGCATCCATAAATCTACAAAACATCACTCTACAATGTTTGTGGGGTTGTTAATTAATAACCTGATTTAATTTTATTAAATTATGATACCTATATAAAGGATTTAATCATGAAAAAAGAATATCTAATAGGAATATCAATATGGCAACTTTGATTATGCGGGATACATACCGCGCATTAATAGAGGAAATGGAATCTCTTGATAAACAAAAACGAGAGACTTCATTAAAGATTAGAGATGCAGCCAGTCATGGAGATCTTAAGGAAAATGGGGAATACCATGCTGCCAGGGAGTTGCAGA
>CAJWMI010000022.1 GCA_913043185.1 uncultured Fidelibacterota bacterium
TAAACATATTATCTCCATCGAGAATTTTAATAGAAAACAAAGACGGTCCTATTACAGATCTATTTGGAGCAATTATTTATAAGCATAAAAATGGAAACAATTGGACAATACGAAAAGGTTATGATATCAACATAGATCCTAGCATCAATATTGAATGGGCGACACTAATAGTTAGCGCTCAAGAACAATCTGAAGATGATTGGGACTATAAGGTTACTATTAGTGATGGATATATCGAGGACCTTGTTGTAAGCAGTATTTATCCTAATCCATTTATATATACAAACGCTAGAATAAGAATTAAAATACTATCGTCAATATCCCAAAAAATAGAGATTAGTATTTACAATATTTTGGGTGAAAACATCGTCAAATGGAGTATAGATATTGCAGAGCCAAATGAAAAAGTGATATTCTGGGATGGGAAGAATAGTAATAGAAAAATTGTTTCAAATGGAATTTATTTTATCGAAATAACTGGCAAAAATAAAAGACTTGTAAAAAAACTCACGCTTCTAAAATCATTAGACTGATTCAATTAGCTTGGGTATTTCTTTTAATATATTCTGATAATGATCTAAATCTTTTTTATATTTTTTTTCATATTTCTTTTCTTCACCCTCTTTGATAAGGTATACAAGACCCTTTACCTGTTTCCCTGCAATGCTTTCAAGGTTATTTACATAAGACTCAAACCGGTCCATTTGATCATTATATCGCTCAATACGTTTGGATAGATTAATAATGTTATTTGCATAATTAGATTCTGCTGATTTAAATAAAGCCTCGCTCAGAATTAGATTAAAACTATCAAGCGTCGGGATTAATCTATCTCTATCGTGCATTAGATCTTTTAACTCACGGTTCCATTGCATAACCTGGTCTCTGATAAAGACTAATCGATATTTCTTTTTTTTAAAGATAGTAATCAGCCTATTAAGACTAAGACTGTAGTTTGACTGGTTTTCTAATATTACTACACTATTTTTTTCTAAACTCTGAATCATTTTGACTGTTTTTTCAGATTTATTAATAGTAGAAATACCCTTATTTTTTTTTCCAAATATGCCCCCATTCTTCTTTTGATTCTGTCCATTGTCAAAAACAGCTAGATTTGGTCTCTTCTTAATTTTCGTAGCCAGTTTCACTTGTTTTGACAAACTGGATTTGATTTTATTTAAACATTTATTGATTGATTCCATTTCTTTGTCAAGATTTTGATATACCCTAAAGTCATTTTTTCTATAATAGGTTAACTCATTTTTCATAAGCTTATCGAGATACTTATAATTTCTTTTCTCGATTTTCAGCCACTGCTTTGTGTTCATGATATTGGCATCAAGAGAATGAATATCCCTTAATGCCCAAGAATTAGGAACTTGGCTCGAGCAGCTAAAAAACAAAAAAAGGGCTCCAACAACTATTGAAACCCTTATTTTTTTATGGAAAATTATTGTCAAGATATCAATAGTCCCTTTGAATCAAGGTCAACCAATGCATCATATCCTCCGATCGATTTTTCATCGATTATTATCTGTGGAACAGTACGCCCTCCAGTGATCGCAAAAAGATCATCTCTCGTCATACCTTTCTCCTCAATATCAATCTCTGTGAAAACTATTCCTCTATCACTAAGTAGGCTCTTTGCGCTTGCACAAGGACCGCACCATGATGTCGAGTAAACTATAACCTTCGTATCTTCTTTCACCATCTAAAACCTTATCGTTATTTCAGATATAACATTTTCTTTACAAGTTTTTTATTTCTATTGGAAACAACCAAGAAATATGTGCCAGAAGAAACTTGTTTTCCAATTGAATTATTACCGTCCCAGAAAAAATTATAGTTACCAGCAACCATAGCTCCACTATGGATATTAGATATGCTACGCCCAAGCATATCTACTACAGAGATATTTATTTTGTCTGCACTATTTATTCTAACATTAAAATTTATTCTCGGATTAAAAGGATTAGGATATAAATCTCTTATTGTAAATTGATCAGGAAAATTCTCAGTTTCAATCTCAAGAGGTGAAACATACGACTCTGGAGACTCTGTTGTAAACCTTATCACTCTGCCATTTGAAAGTGGTGCTGCGCCTGGAGCATAATTATTGTTAAAAATAATAGGCAAACCATCATTATTTTTTGGTGATTGTATGCCAACAGTAGAATAATTTTTTGTTACATCTACATCATCAATCTCAAGATATTGAAACTCTATAACATTGTCTCCAGATTCCGTAGAAATGGAGCTATTTTCATAGATTATTATTTCAAACGTTTCCTCTGTGAGCTCATCATAGCCATTAAGCGCCCTCGACCATTCGATAACAAAACGCCCGCCTGCACTGTCATACCAAGTGTAGACCCTGATCCAATCTTGCCCAACTACCTCAAGATCGTCCCAAAAAGGAGCCAGCATAGCCTTAGGGCTCATAAAAGAGG
Source organism: uncultured Fidelibacterota bacterium (assembly GCA_913043185.1). The sequence continues at coordinate 2,451 of CAJWMI010000022.1, forward strand.
GTATCGACATATTCCAAAAATAATCAATATTACACGGTACTAAAGATACCCAGCCATTAGAACTAACTGTCATTTCACTATATAACTCTCCATGGTACTGAACCTGAAACGGTATATTTATGTCAATATGGTCATCATCATCTAACAAATACTCAACACCTTGAGATCCACCATATGATGGGTCTAGCTCTATCCACTCAAAGTTTGGTTTTTGTTCAAAACCGATGTCAAGATCATCATAGGCCCAGTAACCATACTCGCTGGGAGAGACAGGAATGTTTTCATTCTGAGGATCGATTGTCAACTTTATTTCCTGACTATAAAAAATAGAATCAGATTGTGTTAGTTTTAATAAAAATGTAAGAGTACTACCGTAAGATACAGAACCAATATCAATACTATAATCTGTCTGATACTGATGATTAGAAAAGGGATCAATATCAGCCACTAAACCCTGTTGATTATTATGAATTACCTGGACGCCATCAGATAGACTAGATAATTCAATCTTAGATCCATGATAAGCAGCAGCAGAATAATTATTTATTTGGAGCACAGGATTTATCATGGCAGAGGGTGCTGCGTCGTCGTTTGCAAATTTAACTTCCAAACTCATAGGCTCAATATTTAGACAAATATTAAAAATTTCATTTCCATTTTGATCTGTCATTTGTGCGAGAGCATTGTGATTATAATCGCCATTACCAATAATAAATATATCATCTACCGCTACTAAAACAGAGTCCTGTCCAGCTATATCTGGAACAGAGACTGTCTGGTTTGAGGGGTAGATACCTTCATTAAAATTTAATGATGCTTCAAAGGCACTGCTTATTGATGATAATGTATTTTTTATATTAAGCGTAAGACTTGTATAACTACCAAAGGATGCGACACTGTGGCCACCATTAGATAACAGAGTAAGGCCATTAAGCTGGAGATTATGGTTATTATTTTCTTGTATAATTACTGAATGATGCCCCTGGATAAATCCACCTTTGTTTGCATAAATACTTAGCTCAGTGATGTTATCAACCCGTATGTTATTAGCGTAGACACCATCTCTAGTCGTTATCCCTTTCGACAGGAGCTGAGTGCCGCTCATAATCGCTATAACTGCACCTTCAACTGGTGTACCAGAAGATGATACTACTCTAATATGAACGTATCCATCAGAGGAAGAAACATTGTTTGAGGTAAAACTAAAAACATCTGGAGTGTCAAGATAAACCTGGAGAGAAGGATCACCGAGTATATTATACACATGAAAATAAAATTCTTGCGCCTCGCCAGGCTCATTCTGATTAGGAAACTCTTTGACCAGCCCAGACTGCCCGGCCATTAATGCCGGCCCTAGTTCAACGACACCATGGTTAATCATCGCATCATACATAGAAGCATTAATAACATTATTATACTTGGTGCTTGTATGTAAATCAGATGGACCTATAAATGCTACACCCCCTTTTGGATTTGTTGTTGTACCTCCTCTTAGCATAGCCTCGGAAAAACATGGGTCCACGTTGTTCGCAAAATCATTTGAGTTGCAAACATAGCTCATAAAAACTGGTGTCATCCAGCCATTATTTAATCCCGTGACATCATCCGCATGAAACTCAGGATAGTGCCAACCGTTAGCATCTCCCCAGCCTCGGTAGTTCACAATACCCACTCCATTATCAATGATCTCTGTAATATATGGTGCACCCTGCTGTATTGGAGGATAAAAAACGGTATCAACGCTACTGTATCCATAATCAATTAACTCATCTCTGAGCCAATAAGAGGTCCACTTTGGAGTAATCGGAATAGGTGGAGTATTTGCATAATTCCCAGCTACCACAAGCGCCCTATCTAGCCAATTTTGATCATATACCAAGGGTTCACGAACATAAGAAATTGTTTTCAGCATAATCACCGCAAGCTCATACGCTGAGTCCACTGAAATACGGCCAATAAAAACGTCGGGTATAAAGTCATCGCCTGAAAGATGAGTATATTTCTGATCTGTAACATCATTCTCAGGACCATAGTAATAGGATGGTATCTCGGCAAAACCATCCACGTCTCCGATAAGAAGCACATACTCAAGCATTGGATCATCATTATAGTATTGAGTTATGTAATCCTGAACAATATTTACGTCTAACTCTGAATCAGACAGAGCAACAACACTGACATCGAAGCCCTGTGTTTTCTTAAAATCTGCAAACACATCCACATAGCCCTGATTTACCAAACCTTCTCTTGATATAATCAGATAACTTCCTCTAACAGCAGATAACTGCTGTGGCAAGATATCATAGTTTGAGGCTATATGATGAGTAAAACTAATGGGAACTCTTGAATGAAGTATTTGATCTTTATTAAGACCTCTAAAACTATTTTGACTGGGGAATAACATCCCAAGAAATAGAATATAGAAAACTAATCTTTTAGTATAATGCATTTACGAACGACCTTCTTATCATTAGACTCAACAGCGATAAATAACATACCTGAACTTACTAGGCCTTTGGTCAATTCTGTAAAATCTAAATCTAGAAAAAGATTACCCTTTTTTCGGATATCTATTGACCTAGACATTATCTGCTGCCCTAGTATGTTATATACAATTATATTCGCTGGCCCACCCTGCCAAGAAGATATCTCTAGCTGAAACCTACCAAAGGAAGGGTTAGGAAATATATTTTGAACTCCAAAAGTTATCTGGGGAGGGCTGTTTGACGACGTATTTCCAGTTGTCAAATAGTTATCACTAACAGCAAACATCTTGAGCTGATTGATTTCCCACCCGCGATAGTTTACGGTTAAATCAGTTTTAAACCAGAGCATGACCTTGACCAGACCAAAACCCGACTGGTCAATAGCGGTAGTATAATCGTTTTGAAATCTTGCCCATTTGTCCCCGCTCCAGCCTGCTTTATGTAAAACTATATCATTGGTATCTAAAATAGATACCCCAACCGAATCGTGGTCCCACTCTGTTTCATATCGGTGATTGATAGAGATGATTAAACGATTCGATCCACTAAGATCATAGTAACCAGTCTCAATCCACTTAATACCCAATAGAGAATCATTATTCTCATAGAACAGATCTTGTTGGGAACGAAGTGTCCCGCTATCATCAAACCAGGTTCCATTTTGACTGTTCCATTCCCAGTCATGGCTTAGTAAATAGCTTGGCGAAGGATCAATAGGTATCGTAAAACTGGTGTCACTTTCAAGATAAATACTCTTCTCCCAAGGAGTCCCGCCCACAGGGTTAACAATAATTGTCCAATTACCCTCATGAAGTTCTTGAATATTATTAACACTATTTAGTGTCAAACTATCAGTATCGAAGTCACTGATAAGAATACACCAAACCGTATCGGGCAAAGAACTATAATCGAGATCAAGATGCAGAGAATGTAATGGTGCAGGATCTAGATAATAATCATTTGTGGTTATGCCGCTATTATTAGCAACAATGATATGATTCTGAGGTAGGTATCCCTTTTTTGAAACTTTCAAATGATATGTACCAGCGTTTAGGATACGTCTATATCGTCCAAATTCATTAGTTAAACGCGGTTTTAGCACGGACCCAGAGTGTTCCTCAACCTCTACATGCGCTCCTTCAATAGGAAGCCCAGTAGAATGGTCATAAATAATCCCAGTAGCCTGGCCAGCGTCTGTGTTATAGCCGATAGCTCTATCTAGCAAATATACCATCGCCGGTTTTGTCCTTAGTATAGTGTTCTCGATTAAAATACTATCGGGCTGCAAATTAGATGTACCACACTCAATCAGATATTGGATGCAGCCAGTCTCTCTGTAAAACCAGTCATGAAGCTTGCCATTTCTCGATCCACTAAAAACAGATAAATAGTTTCCTGTACCATCCTCTGTCTCCATTAAATCCGTAAATGTGTCAGCGATCCCTTTCATCAGTTCTGAGTCCGGTGATGGCTTATTATCCTCCCACTGCCAAGAGGTGAACACCTTCTCAGAAAGCCGGCCTGATCTCGAGCTATGCCAGACAACTGAAAAAACAAAATCATTTTCTAAGGCCAAGTCCCTTATTGCGATGGACTCCTTTTCAGAAAAAGGCTCTGTGCCCCTGTAATAGTCATAGTGCGAACCGTAGTCAGATTCATCAAAAACAAGAAACGTATCTCCAAAAGCCCAGTTGAAAGAAAAATTTCTATTTAGGTCCACGCCATCGATATCATTTCCGATCGACGGCTCATAGTCAAAAACACCATTCGGCACTGGACCAGATGCAGAAAAATCAGTTTTATTCTTTCTATAGGTTAGATCAAGCTCTTCATGAACGACAGCTAACCCTTCAGGATTTGCAGAAGGAATGATCCATATCTCGAGATATGATTTTAAAATATTCATGTGGCTAAAATCCTCAGGCCGTGGATCAAGAAGATTAATCATAAGATCTAATACTATCTCAATTCCAAGTATCTCCTCTGCATGGACCTGACCAATAAACAGAGCACGTGGCTCATCCTCTTTAGTATGAACATTGTCGGAAATTTTTACCGCAAGTATTGGAATATTTTCCTGATTTGAGTATCCTACTGTGTCTACCATAAACCAGTCTTGATATAACTCAATACTTGAAAGAGAGTCAACTAGATCAATAATCTCATCGTAGGTATGATATCTATCATCCAGTGTCTGTGCAGAGGCCATCGCAAGCACAAATACTGTTATATATTTTGATAACGAGCGCATAAATTTAACAGCGATAAATATTTAAAGTATTACTTTAAATAAGTAATCTTACCTTTATCTATATATCCGTCTAAATTAAAATGATAATAATAGACTCCGCTAGAAACTAATTGTCCAAAACGGTCCCTGCCATCCCATATAATGTTATGCTTACCAGGGGCGCTGCTAAGAATAAGATTATCCGCGATCAGCCTACCTGTGACATCAAATATCCGAAACTCTATTAGGCCAGGATTGGTCACAACAAAATCAAAACTAATTTTACCATTAAAAGGGTTGGGATATACTGACTCAACATGAAATACAGTCGGCAATGAGGATGCTGGTCCTTCACCTCCTATGCTTAAAATATCTGACCTTCGGATAGTTTTTCCATAATAGTTTGCCAGATCCTCTTTTCCAGAGCTTCTTAGGTCAATCCAGTGTAGCAAATAGTCTTCACCATTATACTGTGTGATCTGCGCCTTCTTCTGATCGTGATATTCAACAGATATAGGAACGCCATCTATACCGGTTGTGCGGCCTGATCCTACAATATAGGCTGATCCATAAAGATCTACTCCATTAATAAGAAGCGGGTCGCTATTATAGTAGCCTCTCCCATCCTCCCATATCAATATAAACTCTCCTGAAGCAACAGCCTTTACTAATGGTCTCTGCTGACTGGTTGTGTCTGATGAAAAATAAACATCTTCGGAAGAAACAGTACCTGAATTGATATCAATCTCTTTTCCAATAATATTATAATCTGTACCGTTTCGATAATCTTCCCAGGATACAAACGCATATGAACCATCACCATCAATATCAAAAGAAATTGACGACTGATCATTATCTGCAATACAAATTGGGATGCCAAAATTTTCCCACTGTGCTGCTCCATTCCAGTTGATTTTCTGTGCATAAACATCGCTAAAATTACCGTCCTGGTTCCAAACTGCTAAAACACCATCAGAATCCGATATCTTTTTCACACTGATATTATTTGCTTCAACAGATTGATTGCTGAGACTGTACCCGCCCGGCGGCCAGTCTATTGCTGTGTTACCATTTTGATCTATCTTGTTAAACTTCAATCTCGATGCTGGCCATATTTCTTCTATCCAGAATATCAAGTAGTGACCGTCCGGAGTTAATATGATCTCTTTTATATAGTCATCACCATTGGACTGAGCTGCAATCACTCCACCTGCATCGAGCTGAATATCACCGTTGATATCTATTGCCTGAAAATAAATATCAAAACCATCAATAAATGATCTGCTCTCTGACCAAAAACAGGCTACCCCATTTCCGCCCAAATCAACCAGGTAAGCATTCCTCTGGTCATTTTGCGGCGTTAGCGATACGCCCGTCTGGCTCCATAGATTCTCTAGACTAGGGCTAAGTCTATTTAATCGGATTTTTTTGGGTGTATCTGTTGCATCAAACGTTGCAGTATATATCCCTGTTCCTGTGCTAATCATAAAGGGACTGGAAAAATCAATCTCTGTTGAAGAATTATCAGAAAAAGAAATCTGGCTACCATTAAAATGAGATAGTGTACCTTCTGTCAGGCGGCTCCCATAAATCTTTTTTGTCTCTCTGTTATCTTCCCACATAAGAAGAACATTCTCACTCGCGCTAGTAAATGCATGGTTATACTTCACATCACCATCAAGCCCTTTCAGTGCCAGAGAACCATTCTCATCTAGCAACGGTGTTATTCCTCTAAAATAGTGAAACCTAAGGTCAATACTACCGCTGCCTTGATCCGCAAAAACAACAAACACACTGTCGCTTGATCCTTGAACAATATTTGGTGCAAACTGGTATCCATCACCCCCAGCAACAACGATAGCCTCTTGACTAAATGGCTGTCCATTTTCATCAAAACTTTGAAAAAGAATATCAACCTCTGGATAGACACCTTTTTCCCAAAAAATATTAAACCCACCTGCATTGTTTGCTGAAAATCTCCCACTGAAGTTTACTCCATCAGAGGGATCAACCTGTACACCATTTAACCAGAGCGCATCACCATTAGTGTCTATCTTTTGCATAAAAATATCACCATCGACAGCATCAAACCGTAGATCTTTCCACTGGATAAACACTTCTCCTGATTTGCTTCTTTTTACCCTTGGAGCCGTCTGTATCGCGTCAGAATCTGCCACAGACTTAGCATCTCCAAAAACAAGGCCGGTATGATCAACAAACTGATAAAGAATCCTAGCATTTTCATCGCCCGACTTCCATGTAACAAATGACGTTGTATTATTCACAAAAGTAGTTCTCGGTCTAGTCTCTAGGCCAGATGTATTTGCAATTGGTATGCCATTTTCCTGAAAGACTGGCTGCATACTGGTATCTAATCTTTGCCCATATATATCAATATTCTCACCTAGCCTTGCATCCGACCAGCAAATAAATGCCTCATTATTCCCAGCATATTCAATGCTCTTTGCAGACTGTGTACCACCCTCAGCAACTATTGACACTCCGCTTCCCGGAGATACTATATTATGGTCTGCGTCCACATGTGTGCCATAGATATCATCATCTACACCTCCACGTTTATCTTGCCATGTTACGAAAACACCTCCAAGACTATCTGTGCTCATATTGATTGATATCTGCTGCCCAGTTTGTTGTGCAAGGGCAACACCATTAGAGTCCATAAGTACACGTCCACTATCATCCACATGCTGTATAAATATATCACCTGAATCATCAAACCTATAGTCAACCCAAGCAATAAATGCACCGCCGGATCCGTCTTCTATTGCGACCGGGTCTTCCTGCCTTCCCGGAAGATCAGTGATGGCTGCTCCAGAAGAATCACCCCATTCATAGTTACCATGTTTATCAACCTTTTGAGCAAAAACATTACGCATCCCATATCGAGTGTCTGACCAGACAAAAATAGCCGAACCATCATCGCCAGGACACACTGTCCTGTACCACTCTATGTGTACGCCTTGCCTGATTGGCGTAGCCATATTGATATCGTTTATATCAGCATTAATAACTGCAGAAAGAATAACAAACAGAAAGAATCGAAATCTCATTAAACTAAAGTCTCCGCATTATAATTTTTATTATGAACTAATTGTTACTATCTTTAAACCCGATCTAGTACACGCAAGCAGTTTACCTTTCCAAAACTTACTTCTATATACATATCCAATATCAAAAATTCCTCTTGGCTCTGGTTTTAAAGGATCAGAAATATCATACAGTGCTATACCTTTTGGTCCAATGCTCAGCGCCGCAATATCATCGTTTACTGATATATGATCAACGGTCAGGTCTTCGGCAAAGTGCGTGACTGACCCTTGACCTGATTCAATAAAATTATTGCTCAGGAAATAAGCCCCAAAATCATCGCACGATACAAAAGCACCTATATCTGTCAGCTTTACCTGTTCCGCATTCCCCTCTAGGTCAAACCTTGAACTCAGTACCGGCTCGGCACCAAGTGTATCAAGGTCATAGAACTCTACTCCAAGCTGATCCACTGCCATTGCAACTCTGGAGGTACCATCACTGTCAACACCTAGTGGCTTTCCATCGGTAGCAACCTCACCACCAATTGAAGGCATCCAGTTAATAATTTCTATGTTGAATACAATCGTAGTATCAGATATATAAGTACCCCACTTTAGCCCATCATCATTATCTGCTACAAACATAGTAAACCTGTTTGCAGAAGCATTGAAGGATATAAAGTCTTTTGTCTTATCGCTCATGATCTCATTGCGATAAAGAAACTCATTATCATCACCAAAGTGGAATATTTTAACTTTTTTATTTGACTCGGCAACGAAAATTAAATCGTTTTCTTCGTCTCTCTGAACCAGAGAAATATCATCAAACTCTAAATAAGAACCATCCTGAGAATAACCTAAAAACCCATGCAAACGCTCGCCTGAAATTAGGTCCCAGACTTGTACACCAGACTGGCCCGCAGCAACGTATGCTAAATCATTATTCACAGATACATTTCTGCAGAAGCCATCCGTTGACAAAACCATTTCCTCTGATACCGACCATATACTCTCTTCATTTGGATGCATACATCCAATAAAAAAGAGAATAATAGGAATAAATATAACTTTTTTAATATTTATCATAGATGAACGCCCACTTAATTTTACACCATAACTGCATCTGTTTAAAACTCTTTAGATCTTTGACCCATTCATAGGATGATTCTGTGTCTCTTTTTCTAAAACGTGAGCTAATAGTAACCTCAAGCCTGTCACTGATTTTCTTATTCAGCCAAAGGTCTATCTTTAGATCTTTGTGATTCCTTCCAGAATGCAGCGCATCATCCAAAGCCTCAGCATCATACACCCTAATTTCCTGTCTAAATGAGAGTCCAGCCTGATTAAAATAAGATAATGATCTATCCATTTTTATAGGTAGATACCACTCCATCGCATCGTAGGATCGGTCAAAATTACTGGACACAGCTGTTTTATTATATGTAATATTCTCGGCACTGAGTCTATCGACTTGTAAAGAAACAGTTCCAAACTTCTTTATTCTTTTATTTAATTTTAACCTTGCATAATAAATATCAAGATCAAACTCTGTAAAAGAGTTATCATAATATCGCTGCAAATATCCAGCCCCAATACTATACCAAAACCTATTTCTTATTGGCATAGTCAGGGAAACTATTTGGTCTCTATCGGAAAAATAACAAGCCCTAAGACTATTTGTAGATACATCTCTATTAGTATAATGCCTCAGATAATAACTATTTAAATGCCTCAATGAATATTTTAGGTTTCTATAAGATCCCCACTTATAGACCGTAGAAAAATTTCCAGACCAATAACTTTTATTAGGATTATGGGCATAGCTAGAAAGATTAAAAGATGAGGACAGGCTTAATTCTTTCCCATCTATTTCAAATATAGTTTTCTGTAGACGAGTATTTATTTTATTTATATAACTGTCAAACGTATTTGCACCACCCATCAGATCTTTATTTTCGGCAACATTTTCTATTTCTTTTAGCGAAAACCTCATAACATTGCTATCATAACCACTGTGATAGCTTATATGCAGATTCAGAGGTGTAGTGGCCATAAGCGATCTAACTAATAAAAAAGAAACTGTAATTGTAAAATGTTGCATCAGTATAACATAAAACGTGTAAGAACGGTCTTTCCCTTATCAGAAACTTCAACAGAATAAATATGTTTACCGCTAGGAACCTTAAACTCACAGGAACGCCATTTTCCAGGGACTCTATCTAGACGGGTTGGAATTTTGGATGAAGAGGAACGCTCGGTATTAAAAAAATACGTTCCCACAACCTTTTTCCCGGATTTAATGTGGATTCGATATGACTCTTCGCTCCCCATCTTATCTGTAAACTCTAGCCTGCTAATGATTCTCATTGTTTTCAGGCCTGTTGCCTCAATCTGGAGAGGAATATCCTTGCTACACTCAAAGTAATTGATTTGCTTGCCGCTAACATCTATCATTACCCCATCTTTGTGAACCATCGGAGTTAGCACCTCCTGATCCTTACCAACAGATTCAAACTCTTTTGAAAGAAGCCTTAAAAGAACTGGATATTTCAACTCTTCTCTAACTAGCACCTCAATATCGTGGTTCCCTTTCGGAATATTAATAAAATAGTTTCCCGAATAAGTATAGCGGTGTTTTGGGTGCTGTATTGAGCGTATTGAAGACTGCACCTTGTACCGATGGTTAACCCTAATAGTGTCTTTTCCATTTAAAACAATATCATAGCTAAAACTGTGGCTCTTTCTCTTCCCGCGAAGCACGGGATACCTGCTAATAAACTCTGCCCTTGTTGGGCCGCTTACATTATAGAGAAGACCGGCATCTCTTATCGGGTAATAGACCCTCCTCTTCGAGTTTATGATTAGAATCTCTTTTTGATCTCGGTCTCTTACAGGCCGTAATAATTTTCCATATAGATATATATCAGAAATAGAAAATAAAATGACCGTAAAAATTTTATAATAAACTATCCGGCTCATGATCTATTAGATGTTCCTTGATTTTTTGTTTACTATGATATCCCACTGCAAATACTAGTCCGCAAACTATTATCAGACAGACTGCTGCAACAAAAATATTATACCTTTCTACAGCATATAATCCTCCATAGCCTATTGCGGGAATTGGAATAGGCGCAAAAGGCATGCCTAGCTGTTCGGTTAAAGACCTAATATTTAAGATGTGTAGCGTAGGAACATTCTTTTTTGAAAACTTAGACAATGTTCCTTCAATCCCACCTTCTTTTAGTGAAATATTTATTACATCAGCTCTTTTAACAATACCCGCTGGCAATAACTTAGAGTTAAAGCTTGTTCCTAAACTTGCTACTCCGCCGCCTATATTTATCATCGCACTATAGTCTTCTATATTATTATATCTTGCGAACAGATTCATACGCTCTTTAACATTTTCTGCGAGCTTTGTTTTTTTAATAATCGGTAGTCCATGTTTCGATATATTATTTACAATAATCTCCCTGCCAGAAGGACTAAGTAATCTACCCATATCATTCCTACCGCCAATGGAAGCAGCAATACTCCTGCTTTGGATAAAGCCTTTTTTATACAATATTTCCTCCATATCTAGCCATGTAAAGTCTACATGGTTAGCACCCCACTGAGATGCTCCTACTGAGGTAATCATAATAGGTATCAGACCAATTGCCTTTGCAGCAGTCAGCACCGCAATATTTGCTCCTGGCATAGATCCCGTTAAAAGTATCGCTATAGTGTCACCTTTTTGTAATCTCATTTCAAACATTAGCTCGACCATACCAGCAGAAAAATTTGGGTCTAAGGTTGTCAGCTTCGCATCAAGATCTCCCTCATCGGTTGTTATCAGGCTAAACGGTCTTCCGACTAGGCCAGTTTCATTGGGATCGTTCTCGTCATCAATAAATACACCAGACTCCATTCTGGTATTTTTTAGTAACAACATTGACTCTTGCATTAGGCTAGCAGCTTTTATCTTTAGATCATATGATGGTGATATATCAATGGTCGTACTATTGATAGTAACTACAAGACTGAATACTCCAATAACAGATAAAGCAACAAGCGTAGACGTCTTCTGTATAGCTGGTATGAACGGCTGTTTTTTGTAATTATTCAAAGATAGTACCTCCGAATAATATAATTACCAATAGCTTAACTATGACCGCTGTAAGTAAGACTACAGACACTGTCCTGACCACACCCTGCCGATCCATCCAGTTTGCAATCAGGCCTGGTATTATATTTCCAATAACCGCTACACTTTTTATGCTTTCGGTGTCTACATATATTGTCCTTGATAAATATCCAAACAAAAATCCAAGAATGAGTGCCAGCACTATTCTTCTTTTGCCATATAAAAACATGACCCTGCTTAATCCTTTTATAATCAGCCAGACCAATATCGCAACCAAGAAAGTAGACACAACCTGAACAGGCTGATCTAAGAAAAGAGAAATATATCCTGGAACGATTATTCCGCCAGCGGTGACACCAAGGGCCTCTGAAAGAACTAAGCTTAAAATAATTCCCAGGCCAATGCTTATCTCAATCATTATCTCTACTCTCTGATAGTTTCTGTAATATTTCTTGGCCAGTTCCTACCTGGTTTCCTATTGCAAACACTAGAACATCATCAGGCAAACTCAGGATAGATTCAGACACATTGTCAACTGATTCATTTAGAGAAAAGATACTAACCTCGGTGTCTGGCGAATGATGCAACAGCCTTCTGACCTTTTTCTCTATCTTATCCCCTCTAATAATAAAATACTCTGGCTTGATCTCTTCAAAAGTAAGCTCCAACATTTGCCTTGTCCTAAGAGGTCTATCATCCCGAGAGTTAAAGAATACCGCAGTCCCGCTAGTTGTCGGGTAACGGTCAATTACAAACTTCCATATCTGCAGGGTTGATACCGGATCATTTGCGGCCATACCATTGACAAACTGCAGAGATCCCTTTTTCCCTAATAGCTTCCACACAACCAAAGCACCAAGATCTGGCCGAACACTATGCATACCGCTCAGAGCAATATCTCTCTCTATACCCATTTTATGACAAACATCTAGAGCGATTGCTATATTCTGAGGATGCTCTATGTAAGCAAATTTATTTAAATCATTTTCAGACACAGAGGATTCATCAGAGAAAAATATCTCAGACTTATTACGATCAGCAACAGACTGCAATATATCTTTATGCTTATGCTCAGCAGTTACTAGTGTTCCTCCAACTGGTATTGAGTTACACAAAGATTTTACTACATCAACCTCAGTCGGTCCCATTTCATCTAAATGATCCGGTCGAGCGTTTGTGATGACTCCAATATGAGATTTAACCATCTGATGTTCAGAGATCCATTGATACTGTGGTTGCACTGCCATACACTCCATTACAACGACATCAGGCTTTTCACTAGAGAAATATTTAAGCAGTCTCACCTGTTCCCCGATCGATGGTCTCCGTAATCTGTGTATGATCCTATCTATTCCCTTTGAATCAATAACCCTAGGTGCAGTGCCTGTTGTTTTAGCGAAAGTACGTTTCCCTCCTGCTCTTAGACCAGCAGCGATTAACCTGGTAACGCTAGACTTGCCCCTTGTACCGTTAACATGAATACGAATTGGAATGCTAGATAGAACAAGTTGATGATATCGAAATTCTAGTAGCCCAGAAACGATTAATACTAGAGCAAGTGCCCCAAGAATGATTAAGGGCGAGAATAACATAATATAACGAGCTTCTTCAGGTTTTAGTTATAACCCATTACCATCTGAATAAGCCTCACCATATCCAATATATTAACCATTCCATCGGAATTAATATCAGCCAAAAATGGATTAAAATGGCTCTGGTCAGCAACTATATGATCTATTAAGATTAGTAGATCATTAACATCAACCATTCCATCTGTATTTAGATCACCGTCAAGGCGCATCTCGCTGCCGCGAGTAGTAATGAGAATAGCTGTTTCATCAGAAAGTTGCATAGCAGCATCTGCATATGTGTTATTAAAAGTATACTGCAGACCTTGGGTCATAGTATGGTCTTCAATACCCACAGTACAATAGTTTCCGTGAATTTGACTCCAGCTGTAGCTTCCAGTAGTGTTGTTAGTAAATTCCATATACTGTATCAACATCTCACCGTCATTTGTTGGGGTCATATAGTAGTTTGGATCTCTTAAAATAATCTGAAAAGTTTCAGTCGAATTATTTTGATAAGTCCTAACTCTTGACCACTGCACAATAAACACTTTATCATTGCTGTCATACCAGGTATATACACGGCCTGAGTTTGTCAGTTTTAAATCATCCCAGAATACTGCAACCATTTTCCCTGGCCCGCCTGCTCCAGGTAGAGGATAATTCCTAAAAGAACTCATATCCGTATCACCAAATGCGATCCAGCCATTAGAACAAATACTGACCTTATCGTACACCTGACCATAAAACCTAAAATCAAACGGCAGGTCAACAGTTTCCACATCATCATCATTGTCTCCGTTATCATCAAGAGAACTCAGGTAGGTACCGTTGCCGCCATAGCGAGAATCTATCTCGACCCAATCGTATACAGGAGCCAGCAAGTAGTCTATGTCTCCGCTATCATAGATATAGTATCCATGAGAATCGGGACCAGTTGGATCCATCACAGTAGGAATACCAATCTGTATAGGAATTACTGATGAGTTTGTATATCCGTCCTCTGTGTTTACAGATAAAATTAAATGGGCTACAGTTCCAGGTATCACATCCTCCACCGCATTTATCCTAAAAGAATTACCACTTCCCGAGCTAGAACTAAATCCGCCTGGATAAACAGATGACCAGGTTCCAATATTATCTAAAATCTCAATCGCTGTAGAAGCAGATGTGATCTGTCCACTAATATCCATTGCAGTGGTAGAGCCACTATTATGGAGCTCTATGTGAACCGTAGACGTTTGACCGCTTGTCAATACATCTTGGTTGCTTCCCGCTACATCTACTCCAGAGGCATAAAGATTCTTCCCAGCAACAATTAGCCCAATATAGCCTACTGAGCTATATCCGCTTTCATTCGACAGATTCAAAAGTAGTTTGATCTCAGCCCCATGATGAACATCATCATTAACACTTAAAGTAAACGGATCAGAAGCATTGTTAATAATATCACCAGTACCAAGCTCCCCATAATAAAAGCTATCATTAATAATACTGACATTAGAATTTTCAGAAGTTAAGGTCCCAGCAATGCCGGTTGCACCTTCACTACCATAATTCGAAACCGCAATAACAAGTTCAATAACCTCACCAGCATTAATGACCCCATCACCATTACCAATTGAAGTGCCAGAGCCGCTATCATTAATTGTAATATAGTCCGAGTATACATTCACACTTGGCCCTGGATCATATATCTGAAATGAGCTTTTGTAAGGATAGTGATTCTTTTTTGTCGCTGTAACAAGTATTTCACCTACCTGTATAGTCGGCACAGCAATCCGAACAAAACCATTATTATCACTGTATCCAGACTCAAGAACATCACCCTCTTTATATATTGTAATCCATGCATCTTCTACCGGACTACCTCCGCTGTTTGTTAGACTGATGTCTATAAAGTTTGTTCCTTTTGTCAAAGAATATGCATGCGTAACGTTCAGCATCTCCGGATAGGCAGTCCACATCTGCAAAGAAGCATCACCCATTAGATTATTCCAATGTGTAAATGTAGACACATAGTTATTGGGATTTGTTGGATATGCTCTCGACAGCCACAATTTACCGGCCATCAGCGCACCACCAACTGAATTTATATCTTCCACTAACGCACCATAGTAAAATCCCATATCAACCATATTATTAAACATCGTATGAGTGCCCAGCGTCGCAGTACCAATACAGGCGACAGCTCCTTTAGGATTTGATGCTGTACCAGCGCGTAAGAATGCCTCTGAAAGGCACTCATCACTTCCAAAAGATCCGGTACCGCATGTGATCACGGTCGCAACGGGCAACATAAAACCATTATTTGTTGAATTCACATTACTGCTGTTAAATCCGCTGACACCATAGTAGCCCCTGTAATTAAAAAATCCTAACCCGTCGCTTAGATTACTGGTCATCTGGCTCGGAAACGGACTCCCATAGACAGTTCTTATATCGTTATATCCATAAAGCTGCAATACTTCCTTAATATTATTATTCGTGATCACACAAGATATACCTGAAGTAGAAGGATCTCCAACAAGGCAGGCTCTCTGAAACCAGTTCTCCCCCATATACGGACTAGACTCATAGTTGAGTGTCTTACTTATGATTGTCTGCAGGTGACTCTGACTGTCAAAGGATAGCCTTCCGAGAAATACTTCAGGAAGTAAATCATTTCCCACAAGCGTACTGTAAGGGTGGTCGCCCTCGCCATTGTATCCGCTCCAGTTTTCAAAGTGGGTCGGTACATCATAGCTTCCCTCTGCATCTGCAATAATCGTCACATACTCCGGCGGGTTTTCCCATGCCTGATATGCTGTCTCAATATAGTTTTTTAGGTTATTTGAATTATTCACAATGTTTGAGCTTGAGACATAGTTTACCTCATAGCCAACACGCCTTTTCCAGTCCATTAAAACAGTAACCGTACCCAATAGGTTTCCAATATTACTAGGCAATACATACAAAATCGATGGCCTCTGGAATGGGATATCATCTCTGTCTAAAGAAGCATAGTTAGTGATCAAAGATTCATACAAAGGCTCAAAGGCTCTAGATCTTGTTGCAGGACGGAATGAAGTGTTTCCTGATTCACCAATTTCCACAAGCTCAACCTCAATCTCTGTAAACTCTTCCAGGCGATTTTGCTTAGGATAATAACGAAACGGAGAAACCGTAAGATTTACAATAGTAAGCTCACGCATGACCATAGGCTCCGATATACTGGCAATACTCACAGGGTAATACCCTTCACTGTTATATACCTCTCCCTTACTAAAGGATATTTCAGAATCATTTTCCCATGAATTTTTTGGTAATATTTCTATATCATCTGTAAACCGAGACGAAATAATATTTACGTTTACCGAATATGTTTTTGCAGGATCAATCGCGATAAAAGTACTGCTAGAAGGAAGATCCGGCTGGCCTGGATCTGAAAGCTGACTAGCATTTAAGAATGAGGGTCTTTTATAGGTATTACCATCTGCATCAATAACAGAATCGAGACTGTATTCTGGAGTAACATATTTAACAGTTCCTTTACCATTTGCTTTTAAAGAATATGTAAAGCCAAAATCTTCAGTGGCCGAATTATCTCCAACCGCCGCCGGTAGACTGCAAACATAAAATATTGATACTATCAGTATGCGAAACATATAAACATCTCTCTAATATATTATTAGATAATGAAACAAGGAGGGAAAATAAACACTTCCGACAAAGGTTCCAAGACCCGCGATAGCCAAATATGGTGCAAACGGAAGAGCCCTATCTCTCTCAAATCCATTAACAGCCGATAAAACAAGCCACACAACTAGACTTAGTAAAGAGGCACCAAATAACGTAAGCGCCATTCTCACAGGACCGAGCCAGATACCTAAAACAAAACCAAGCTGAATATCACCATATCCCATGCCCTGCCTTTTTGTGATCAAATATGTCAGCCCAATCAGCGCCAGAGGAATAATCGATCCAACGACTACCCCGTAGACAGCACTTTTTAGGCTCAATATTCCAAATAAAACCCCAAAGATTGCTGCAACAGCACCAACAATAATGAACAATAACGGTATCTGATAGGTATTCAAATCAATCCAGCTTATCGCAAACAGAATACCGGCAATGAGAGCAAAAATTGTTCCCTCCATTGGCTCCAGACTTAGAGATGCCCATAGCCAGGATCCGACACAAAATAATTCCATTTTAAAATCGCCCTGACCTATCTGAAAGCCATCGATACTAAGCCAGTTCACGGTTGACTTAAGAAGTCTTCCGTATAATACACCAAGCAACAAGACTGATATTATAATAATATTATCCATTATAGACCGGACTGTAATGCAGAACCAAGATGAAATACGGGCAAGTACGTAAGCACAACCATTAGCGCAATAACCGCACCAACCAACAAGATTAAAAGAGGCTCAATAAGAGTAGTCATACGCTCAACCAGCGCATTAACCTGCTTATGATAATAATCAGCGGCCCTGTCCAGCAAGTCATCTATCTCTCCGGTCTCTTCACCGGTAGATGTAAGCTGCAGAAGAATAGACGGAAAAATCTCTGTCCTCCTTAGCGCTGTGGATATATTGTAACCGTCTCTAATATAGTCAGAAGCATCCGCAACTGCTTTTTCATATACTCTATTACCCACAACTTTTTTTAATAGTCCCATGGCCTCAAGCACAGGAACACCGGCGCCGATTAAAATACCAAATGTCTTACAAAATTTATTTAAAATTGACTGGTCCAAAAGATTGCCAAAAACAGGAATCTTCAGCTTTATCGAGTCAATGACAAAGCCCCCTCTTTGCGTTTTTGAGATTAAAAACACAGTCAAAGACACTAGTATAAAATTAAATAACATAAAACCTAAATTTTCAGTTACCCAGGCACTTGCGTCCATCATCTTTCTCGTTGCCCCAGGGAGTGATGCACCAAGCTGAGCATATACCTCAGAAAATTTTGGAATGATCCAGACGAACATTGCCAATACCATACAGCCAAGAAAAATCACCATAAAAATAGGGTAGGTCATTGCACCCTTTACTTTCCTCCTGGTATCATCCAAATTTTCCAGGTAAGATGCGAGCTGATCAAGAATCTCATTCAGGTTACCGCTAACTTCTCCTGCTTTGGTCATTGCAACAAAAAGATTATTAAAAACGCCCGGGTGCCTTGCTAAAGACTCTGACAGGTTTAATCCCTTGCGTATGCTAGAACCGACTTCGGTCAGTATTTTTTTGAACTTTTTATGCTTTTCCTCAACAGATAAAGCCTGTATAGCTCTCTCGAGAGTAAGCCCTGCGCTAAACATAGTAGCTAGCTGTCTTGTAAAAAAAACAATGTTCGCCAGTGGCACCCTATTTTTAATTCTCTCAAACGTTAGATTGATCTCGTCCAAGAAAGGCCCAAGAAAGTCAAAGGTTGTGTCAACCTCTTTTAGGGTAATGACTATCTGACCGTTCGTAGTAAGTTTCTGCAGAGCAAGGTCCATGGACTCAGCACGAATATCTCCCTCACTCCTGCTGCCTTCGTCATTCTTTACTAGATAGTGAAATACGGCCACTATAAGTCCTCCACCGTTGACCTTAGCACCTCTTCCACGCTAGTTGTTCCATCCAATACACGCTCGTTACCGGCATCGCGCAGTGATACCATACCATTTTTGATCGCAGCCTGACGAATCTCATCCTCATTCGCATTATCAAAAACAAGCTTCCTTAATTCTCTGGCCATTGGTATCATCTCAAAAATAGCGGTCCTTCCTCTGTATCCTGTGTTTCTACAGTCTGGACAACCTTTGCCCTTGAACAGTTTCTTCTTTACTACTTTTTTTGTTAGACCGATCAGAGCAAGCTCTTCTGCAGTAGGCGTATACTCTTCTTTGCATTTTTCGCATAACTTTCTGACTAGTCTCTGTGCCATCACCAGGTTTAAGCAAGAGCCGACTAAAAACGGGGCGACACCAATATCAAGTAGACGAGTTAGTGTACCCGGCGCATCATTAGCATGAACCGTAGAAAAGACTAGGTGACCGGTAAGTGAAAACTTTACGGCAATATCCGCTGTCTCTGCGTCTCGTATTTCTCCGATAAGAAGTACATCTGGATCCTGACGGAGAATCGAACGCAGGGTCGAGCCAAACGTGAGACCTATATCATCAAAAACCTGAACCTGGCTGATACCATCTAGCTGATATTCAACAGGGTCTTCTACCGTTGTAATATTGGTTCTCTCATCCTTGATCTCTTTCAGAGCCGCATACAGTGATGTTGACTTACCTGAGCCTGTTGGGCCTGAGACGACAACCATGCCATAGGGCTGGCTGATTACTTTTTTAAAAACACTAAGATTCTTTTTCGGAAAGCCTAGGGTAGTGAGGTTAAAGTCAAAACCACTTTTATCCAGAAGCCTCATTACGATTTTTTCACCATAGACAGTGGGCAATATCGATACACGTACGTCTATATCCTTTGCCGCTGTTTTAATGGAAAACCGACCATCCTGGGGCAGCCTTTTTTCAGCAATATTCAGCTTTGACAATATCTTAATC
>CAJWMI010000023.1 GCA_913043185.1 uncultured Fidelibacterota bacterium
CCAAAGTTGTGGTTTCTGTAGCCAAACAGCTCAAGCCCATTATAAAACTCGATCAAATAATCATTGTTTTGATTATAGATTCGTTCTTTAAAAAAAACATCTTTGTAATAATTAAACCCCCAGAAACCACCAATGGGTCTTCCCGTTGCATTTAAATAACCAAAGCCTACATATATATCTTCCCAGTCACTAAAAACAAAAGATTGAAAAATATTTCTCCCGGTCACATCTGTATATGCACCATTATAAAATAGACCTGTAATATCTGGCACTAATAAGGTTCCAAAGTGCCTTATATTATTTATAGCTAAATATTTTTGGGATACTAATGTATCTACTATATCTGGGATAGAATCTAGATTAGGAATTACATAATCTGGCTTTTTCTTTTTCCAATTAGAAAAATGAGGATTTAAAAATATTTCTTTATTATTTGCTATACGATTTGGATCTATATCAACAACCCTGGCTGAGTCAACATCTCCAAGAGTTAATCCTGTTATGGCAGTATTATCATAGTTCCATCCCATTGTCCAAACTGCATCACCAATATTCGTATTTTGAATAATATCCTTATTATTTATATCTACAGTATGAAAATTAGGAGTCATATTAGAGTGAGAGGTATATGTGATCTTATCGTTATTAGGATGCCATACTGGCCGATAATCAACTTGCTTCGCAGTTGTCATTCGTATAGGCTCCTTTCGATCTAAATGAAAAACAACTATATCCATATTCCCATCTTCTTTCGATATAGAATATGCAATCTTAGCTCCGTCAGGGCTCCATGCAGGAGTGACGATCTGCACATCTCCAGAATAGTTTGTAATTCTTTCTATAGATAACGTATCATCTAAAGAAACAGTAAACAAGTTAGAGGTACTATTTTTGTGAGCAACAAAAGCTATTTTCTTACTATCGGGAGACCAACACGGATTACTAGCGCGTTTTGAGTAAGTTATTCTTTTTTTATTTCTAGACTCTACATCCATTAAATGAATGTCCCATATAAGAGACTGATTTTTACCGTATCCATATTTAGAATAGACAATTTTCTTACCATCTGGAGATACTTTTACATAATCCGAGATCCTACCATAGTCTAATTCTTTGAGCTTCCAAATTGGTTTTACATTTTTTGGTTTATTATTTTTATTCTTTTTCTGTCTTTTCTTATAAATTTCTTTTTCTTTAATCGTATCTCTAACTGCTAAAATCAATGAAAGATCACGTTGTTTATCATTTTTTCTACCCACCATTACTAACTTAGTTGTATCTCCATTAAACCTATCAAAGCCATATACATAGCGCATGGGAAGAGAATATGTTTTACCGATATCAGCATACGTTTCTTTTTGGGACCTTAATCCAAAAAAATAGGTATTCATCGTTCTTCGCCAGTCTTCTTCAAACCTCTTTAATGTTATCCCGGTGTATTTTTTAAATGCATTAGAAAAATTGAAGAGCTTAAGTGTATCCCTATGATTTAAAATATTAGCCAGGGTTTCATCTCCGAACCGATCTGCTAAATATAGAATTTTAGAAAATCCATCATTATGTGGATCTTTAATTTTATGGACAGAATTTTTTAGGACATGGTACTTATGTGAAATATCAAACCGCTCAGGACGCCAATCTTCAGTATAATACTCTGCCATGCCTTCAACAACCCAACCAGGAACCCTACCATACAATTCATTCATCGGGAAAGGAAGCCAGGACTTAGTCACATTGAAATAGACTAAATGCTGAAGCTCATGCGCTAATACACCCCGTAGCCATTTTTCACCTTCCGTCCAAACTGCCATATCATTCTGATCTACCCATATCACAGTATAATTTGCCGGGACTGCAAAGCCATTAGAAACTTCATCTTCCGTAGTAAAAATAATATCTAATCTTTGGAGAGAATCAAGATCAACTTGTTTCATTAAAGTAGGCCTAATTTTTTCAGCAATATTTGCACCCTTCAAAGCAATATCATAGAGGCCATCATGAAAATGTATATTAAAGTTTTCTGTTTTTATTGTCTCCCACTTTAACTCTGGATGGGTGCGATTGCTAAACATCCAAGCTCCTTGCGAATAAACCAGATTTACTAAAAGATATAAATAGATTAAGTTTTTAATCATTAATAATGTTCAAAGTTTTTAGTTCTTCTTTTAACTCTAAAGTGTTTTTATAGTGTACTCCATGCAACCCCACCTGATTTGCACCGGTGATATTATCTTTTAAATCATCAATAAACACGCAACTTTCTGGATCTACTTTAGCATGCTCACACGCTAACTGATAAATCTTTTTCTCAGGCTTTCGGTATCCTACATCATAAGAATAAATCGCACCATCTACTAAATTTGGGAAGACATAATTGCCTTGGATATCATTTTTTATGTGTCTTGAATTTGTATTAGATAGGAGCCAGATCTTGTAGGATTTCTTTAGTTTAATTAAAATATCTACAACTTCAGTTTCATTGCCTAAAAGCATCGACCATGCAGACCAAAATTGATTTTCTGTTAGATCATTTTTAGCCGGCAGTGAATTTTTACATGATTGATACCAATCATGATCATACATCTGTCCTCGTTCATAAGCATCATGTGCTTTTTCAGGAAAAGAATTTTTTATTATTTCAAATGGGATATCTGTAATAGCCGATATTTTATTAATCATTTTCTCTGGATGGATGTCTAGTAAAACTCCGCCAATATCAAAAAATATTACCCTTATAGATTTGTTATTTACCATTCAAATGGACCATCAACAGCATACCATAGATATAGTGTAACTATCGTTCTATAGGGTTCCCATTTTTTAGCTGTTTCATTCATATAATTAATGGTAGGTATTTCTTCTAGCGAATAAACTATTTGAAATCCTTTTTGCACGCCTAGATCCGTTACTGGAAACACATTGGATCTTCTAAGAGTAAATATTAAAAACATTTCTGCTGTCCATCTGCCTACACCTTTTATCATTGTAAGCTGTTTTAATATTTCTTCATCATTCATCATGATAAAATTTTCATCATTAATCAATTTGTTTTCAAAAGCATCTGCAATGTTTTTCATATAACTAGCTTTCTGCTTTGATAGCCCAACACTATATAAACTGTTTATATCAATATCTAACACTTCTTTAGGCTGTATATTGGTTCCTGAGCGAAACAATGCCAAAAATCTATCGGATATTGTTTTTGCAGCTTTCCCACTTATTTGTTGATAAATAATCGAACGACAGAGCGACCAAAAATAATTTGTTTCTATTTTTAATTTAGGGATATCAAATCCACTAAAAAGGCGTTTTAGAATTGGGTCAATGGATGATAATTGATTGACGCCATAAACAATTGTTCTATCATTAAGAACTACTGAAGACATAAAATAATTTCGTGTAGGAGTTAAATATTGATCTAGATGTTTATTAGTCTAAAACAACTAAATCCTTTGTGGTTTTATTCAGTATTTCACAGTCATCTTTATTAATAATGACATCATCCTCAATCCGGACACCGCCCCAACCAGCTAAGTATATCCCAGGCTCAATTGTCATTACATTATTTTCCGCTAAAACATCTTCGCTAGCTGGTGAAAATCTGGGCGATGTATGAATCTCTAATCCAAGCCCGTGACCTGTTCCATGCGTATAATAATCACCATACCCCATTTCATGAATGTAGTCTCTGGTTGCTGAGTCTACATCTTTACAAGAGACACCGGCCTTTGCGATATCACAACCTCTCTGCTGTGCCTCTTTAACAATAGCATAAATCTCATGGTGTTTATCAGTGGCTTCGCCAACAACTGGCGTGCGAGTCATATCCGCATGATAACCAGCATATTTTGCGGCTGCGTCGATTACAATAAAATCACCTTTTTTAAATTCCCTATCCGTGGGGACCGCGTGGGGCAAAGCACCGTTTGGCCCTGTAGCAACGATTGGCGAATAGGCCTCTCCATCTCCATACTCCCTATACTTGGAGACCAAAGTATTTGCGACTTGTTTTTCAGTGTAACCAGGACGAAGCATCGGAAGGATTTCTTCATATACCTTATCAGTGATATCAACCGCAGTACGTATTGCATCTAGCTCTGTTTTATCTTTAACAGATGCTAAATCTTCAAGAATCATTTTTGTACTCTCCCAGTTTATACCGGTAAACATTTTTTTCATTGAATCATAAAGTGTAAAGTTGACATGATCACCCTCAAACCCTATTTTTGTGTCGTTATTTAATAGTTCGTTCTTTTTTATAATAGAAAGATTTGTGTCCATATCTATATAGCGATCAAAACCTTTTACCTGTTCTTTTGACTGCTCAATATATCTACCATCTGTAATAAAATATTGTCCGGACGGAGTAACCAAGCAAGTTCCAGCAGATCCTGTAAACCCACATATATAGCGTATATTCGTAAGATTAGTTATCAGTATCCCGTCAAGGCCACTATCAGCTATCACATTTTTTAATTGCTGTTGCCTATCAAAATAAATTTTTTCGGTCATGATTATTTATTTTCCTTTTCAGAAGTTTTTATCAATGATTTCACCGCATCTCTTTCTAGACGAATCATATCAGGGTCTTCGCCTTTTTGTTCTAACAGGTCTAAAACCTCAAGAGCCTGATAGAACAAAGCCTGATTTTTCAAAACATTTACAAGAGTGAATGTGGCAAGTCTGACACTTACGTTTAAAGATTCACCAGATTGAGATAGTTTTTTTGTGGTTTTTGCTACTGATTTTTTCGCCTTTTTTGTAGGTAACTTCTTTTGTTGTGATTTATCTTTACTCTCTGATTCAACCTTCTCAATAAATTCTTTTGCGGTTTGGTTAGATGGATCAAGATCTAAAACTTTTTTCCAGGAAGTGAGTAGTCTAGATGGAGATCTCCCTAAAACTGTCTGAATCTCACAAAGCATTACAGCGGCCTGTATGTTATCTGGGCTGTATTTTAAGGCATGCTTAATTTCTTTTTCTGCCTCTTTCAGATTACCGTCTGCTTTTTCAACTTGAGCAAGTACAAACCTACCTGAGGCATCATTTTCATGATACCCTAAGCCAATATTACAAACTTTTCTTGCTCTCCTATAGTCTTCCTGACTCAAATAAATATCTGCGAGAACCGGAAATAAGATTGTATCAAAATGATCAGCAAAATAAAGTTCTAGTTCTATCTGATTTTTTAAATCCATTTTATTGCCTATTTTTTTCGACCCAATTAGTTATATAGTCTATTGTCTCATTAACTGGTGTTCCTGGGCCAT
This sequence comes from uncultured Fidelibacterota bacterium, assembly GCA_913043185.1. The sequence goes on from CAJWMI010000023.1 coordinate 5,271, forward strand.
ATAATTTTCCCACACCGGATTTTTCAAGAGATTCTATATCTTTTTTGGGTATTATTCCACCACCAATTAATAAAACATTTTCTAATTTTTTCAGTTCCATCAATTCCACTATACGCGGGAATATAGTGTTATGAGCATTGTTTAAGCTAGACAAGGCAATAACGTCAGCGTCCTCTTGAAGCGCGGCTGAGACTATCATTTCTGGGGTCTGCCGAAGCCCAAGATATATGACCTCCATTCCAGCGTCTCTATACGCAGCTGCTAAGACTTTTATTCCTCTATCATGACCATCTAAACCAGGCTTTGCCATCACAATTCTTATTTTTCTATCCATATAACAATAAAATTAATTATCCTGCAACTGACTTCATAATTAATAGTGTTCTCTTCGTTTTTTAATAAATTATTAAAATAGTATATTGAATTAATCAAATTAGAGAATTTTATATTGGAACAAGACAAAAAGACCGCACTCATTCATTATCTAGAAGAATCTGTTATCGCAATAATTGGGATAGCAATATTATTAGGCTTGTTATGGTACAGTGATTTTAATTTTAGCGTTAGAATATTATCACTATGGATATTTCTATTTAATGGAATTTTATTCACTTTTTGGTTATGGAAAAGTGATGCTAAAAACTGGGAAAAGGCTGTTGCGGCTTTATACTTTATATTAGTTGAGATAATTATTTTATTAGGTGGAAAATAAATTTTATAGTTCTTTAGAGTTAATAATAAATGTTGCTGGGCCCTCATTAACAAGTTCTATGTCCATCATTGCTCCAAACTCACCGGTTACAGTATTTAAACCTTTATCTCTAAGTCTATTAATCATATGATCATAAATCTCTAATCCTTTATCAGGATTTTCAGCGTTAATAAAACTCGGCCTTCTTCCTTTTCTGGTATCCCCACATAGCGTGAACTGACTAACGACCATTACAGAGCCATTTATATCCAGGACAGATAAATTCATTTTGTTCTTTTCATCGTTAAATATTCGAAGGTTAATAATCTTATCTACAACCTTATCTGCGTCTGAAAATTCATCGCCTTTGTTTATCCCAACTAGAACCATCAGCCCTGATTTGATCTGGGATATAATTTTATTATTTACAGTTACCTTTGCTTCTGAACATCTTTGGACGACAATGATCATTCTACGCGAATATTTTCTTTCCCGTATTTATCGCGCAACTGTTTTATAAAATTTTTATTTGTAGAAACCTTAATATTATGCGCTAAAACAGCTATAGGCTTATTGATCCCCGTTTTAGGATTAGGAAGATGAAAAACCAAATTACAATCCCCGGGATATTTTTGGGCAAATTCATATAGGTCTTCAATATCCTCCGGATACATATCTTGTGAATTAAAACTAATTATTAGTTTTCTTGAAAAATACTCTCGTGCATTTTCAATAGACACAATTCTATCTGCCATTACTTTTAGATCTGCAAAGTTTGTGTCATCTGCCATTTTCCCTTGGACAAAAACAACAGCATCTTCTTCAATAAGATTTTCATACTGGGCAAAACAATCTGAAAAAGCAATAACCTCTACATGCCCCCCTATGCAGTCCAGGTCAAAAAAGGCCATAGCTCTATTTCGTCGATCATACTTTTTAGTAATCTTTGTTATCATCCCTCCTACTGTGACTATATCATTTTTCTTCAGGAATAAGCTGTCTGTGAAATCTACCGATGTAAATTCTTCTAAATCTTCAGAGTGTTCTAACAATGGGTGACCTGAAACATATAACCCTAGTACTTCTTTTTCATAAACCAATGATTTTTTTTCTCCCCAGTCATCAACAATTCGGAGCTCAGGGGTTTTTATAAGAGAATTTTTTTCTGATCCATTCGAAAATAAGTCAACCTGATTTTTGTTACCAGAGTTCTGTAATTGTTGACCGTATCTAATTGCACTATCAATAGCATCAAAATTTTGTGATCTAGTACCTAAGATAGAATCCATGGAGCCTGATTTGATTAGGCTTTCTAAAACTCGTTTGTTTACTTTTTTCTGATCTATTCTTGAACAAAATTCGAAAATTGTTTCAAAGGGACCTTCATCCTCACGATTTTCAATTATACTCTCTAATGCTTTTTCTCCAACATTTTTTATTGCATTAAGGCCATATGATATTGTACTGCTGTCAATCGGATGAAATTGTGTATAGGACACATTAATATCAGGAGACTTAACCTCTATATTTAACTTTTTACACTCGTTAATAAGTGTAACAATTCTATCAATAGACGACATTTCACTAGTAAGATTTGCGGCCATGAATTCTGCAGGATGAAAAGTTTTTAACCAAGCAGTCTGGTAGGCTATGTAGGCATATGCAGTTGCATGGCTTTTGTTAAAACCATATTGGGCAAATTTTTCAATTAGTGTATAAATTTCTTGGGCTTTACGTTTTGTAATTTCATTTTTCTGAGCTCCTTCAACAAATTTTAATGATAATTTATTCATTAATTTTTTATCTTTTTTACCCATCGCACGTCGCATTATATCTGCCTCTGCAAGAGTAAAACCAGCAATATCATGAGCAATTTGCATAACCTGTTCTTGATATACTATTATACCATATGTTTCTTCTAATATTGGGACTAACGATGGGTGGGGGTATTCTATTTTCTTTTTTCCGTGTTTTCTAGCAATAAAATTGTCGATGTTATTCATAGGACCTGGTCTATAAAGAGCATTCATCGCGATTAGATCCCCAATTGCATTTGGTTTTAATTTTTTTAAGTATTCACGCATCCCAGAAGACTCAAACTGAAATACACCAATGGTTAAACCATTTGAGAATAATGTATAGACCTCTGGCTCTTCCATTGAGACTTTTTCTATTTCAATTTTCTCTCCTTTTGACTTAATCAACTCAAGTGCTTTATTAATAACAGTAAGATTTCTTAGCCCAAGAAAATCCATTTTTAACAAACCTAGGTCCTCTAGGCCTTTCATATCATACTGAGTAGTAATATCTCCAGAAGATGACTTATATAGAGGCACAAAATCCGTTAATTCTCCAGGTGCGATTACTACCCCTGCAGCATGTATAGACGCATGTCGGTTCATCCCCTCTAACACAAGTGAGTGATCAACAAGCTCTTTATATTCATTTTCGGACATTTTTCTAAACTCTGGACTCTTTTTTATCGCACTATCTAGAGTAATGTTTAATTCATCCGGGATGGCTTTTGCTAAACGGTCAACCTCGCTAAAAGTATAACCCATTACCCTGCCAACGTCTCGAATAACTTGCTTAGCTTTCATTGAGCCAAAAGTAATTATCTGGGATACAGAAGTCTCTCCATATTGACTTTTTATATAATCAATGACCTCCCCACGACGCTCAATGCAAAAATCAATATCAATATCTGGCATACTAATTCGATCAGGGTTGAGAAATCTTTCAAATAATAAATTATGTTTAATTGGATCTATATCTGTTATACCTAATGCATATGATACTAAGCTCCCAGCTGCAGAACCTCGTCCAGGGCCAACTGGTATATCATTATTTTTTGCATATTGAACGAAGTCTGCGGTAATTAAAAAATATCCTGCAAAACCCATGTTTTTTATTACACCAAGTTCGTGATCAATTTGCTGATTTATGTCCGGTGTTATATCACTGTATAATTTATTGACTCCGGTTGCAACTAATGATTTAAGGTATTCATCCGGGTCACCATTATTTTCATTTTCAGGAATCGGGAAATTTGGCAAATGGTAAGATCCTGTATTTATCTCAAAATCAATACTTTCTGCTATTTTTCTTGTATTTTCTATTGCACCTGGTACATCTTTAAATAGACTATGCATTTCATCTTGGGTTTTAAAATAAAACTCAGGCGTAGCATATTTAAGCCTATTGGGGTCGTCTCTTTCTTTACCAGTCCCCAGGCATATATGAATATCATGAGCCTCAGAGTGTTCTCTTTTTGAATAGTGAGCATCATTCGTACATACAAGAGGAAGTGAGAGTTCCTTTGAAAGTTTTTTCATATTCTCAATATTAACTTCTTCTTCCGGGATACCATGGTTTTGTACTTCTAAGTAAAACCTGTCATGAAAAATTTCAGAAAACTTTAGGGCAGCATTTTTTGCTCCTTCATAATCACCATTTAGCATTTTTTCTGGTATATCGCCTTTTAGGCAACCAGATAAACAAATAAGTCCTTCACTATATTGTTCTAATAAATCCATATCAATTCTAGGTCTATAATAGAACCCCTCTAGATATCCTGCAGTAACAAGCTTCATTAGATTTTGATATCCAGATTGATTTTGAACCAAAAGAATTAAATGATTGTTCCCCCAGCCTCCTCCAGATACGGGTTTTTTATTATGCCTACTACCAACAGCTACATATGTCTCACAACCAATAATTGGTTTAATCCCTGCCGTTTTTGCCTGCTTATAAAAAGGTACAACACTGAACATATTCCCATGCTCCGTAAGAGCAAGACTATCCATACTTAGATCATCGATAGTGTTGACTAACTGGTTTACTTTTTGTGCACCATCGAGCAAACTATAATCAGAGTGATTATGCAGATGTACAAATTCAGATGTCATTATATTGTTCCTATGTAAATGGAAAACAAACCACCAAGAGTAGAAAATTTTAACAATTTAGCACTTCTCTTTGCTGTCGCTATATTGGGTTTATTTAAAAGCAAAATTACTACCACTGCCAACGGAATCTCAACGGTCAAGATTAGTAAAATACCATAAAAAATATTATAATAACCTGTTATAAAAGGCATAAAAGACCCGATCCCTAATAACGCAGATAACGTTGTACATAAAACAATTGTTTTGTTTTCACCATAGATTATTGGAAAAGTTTTTAATGCAACAGCCTTGTCTCCAATTACATCCGCCATATCCTTAACAATTTCTCTAATTAAAGTTAAACCAAAGGCCAATAAAGCGGGAATTATCAATGGCTTAATATTGTCAAAGACAAAACCAGCATATATAAAAGAGAGTGATAATATTAGAGCAACCACAATATTGCCTATTAGAGGAAAATTTTTCAGTTTTGCATTGTATCCAATGATTAACGGTAACGAAACGCCAACAGACACTAATTGTGAATTCTTATTTAGTTGTAGTGCAAATAGTGTTCCTAGAATAAATGCAAAAAGTGAGAAGATGATAGCATGGTTTCTTAAAACCAAACCTGAACTGATAGCTCTATCTGGACGATTAATTTTATCTATTTTGTAATCAAAGTAATCGTTAAGAGTGTTTGCCCCTGCTGTATAAAACATAACTACTAAAACAGCAAAGAAAACATAACTTATTGGGCCATTATATTGTACAATAAATGAAGAGATGACAATGGTAACACCCCCTAGAATCACATTTAGAGGTCTAATGATCGTAATATATGCAAAGAATTTTTTCATGAATTATTAATTACTAATACTCTAGTATCTTTATTTAAATCTCGAACAGATTCTATATTGTCGTATCCAGCTTTATTAAAAATTTCTTTGACTTTTTCAGGGTGAGTTCCTCTTCCTACTTCCAATATTGTTATTCCATTTTTTTTTACAACCTGGGGAATGATATTCGAAAATTTTCTATAGAATTCTAGGCCGTCACTATTATCTGTCAGTGCCACCATTGGCTCAAAATCTTTCACATCAATCATCAAACCCGGAAATTCTATTTTTGATATATAGGGCGGGTTAGATATTAACAGGTCTGCAGTATGATTTATGTCCTGGCTGAAAATATCTAGATTTATAAACTGCATGTTTTTAAGACCATATATGTTCGCATTTTTTTTCGCTGTAGACAGTGCACTATTAGAAATATCTATTGCGATAACACTGGAAGAGGGGATCTCTAGTGCAATAGTGATTCCGATACAACCAGAGCCAGTACCTACATCAAGTATTATCGGATTTTCCTTTTTTGAAAGAATATCAATAGACACATCAATTAATTTTTCTGTTTCCGGTCTTGGTATAAGAACATCCTGATTTACAAAAAATTTTCTACCATAAAACTCAGATGAACCAATAATGTATTGCATCGGCTCACGATTAACCCTTCTTTTAATCAGGCCTCTTAAAATAATTAGATTTTCAGGGGTGACTGTATTTTCAAATTGAAGATATAGATCAATTTTTTTGCAGCCTATTATATGTTGTAAAAGTGTCTCGATTTCGATTCTAGGATTATCAAAAGATTTCTCTTTAAAATATTTTTCACCCCAGTTGAGAATATCAATCAGCCGCCAGATTTTTTCTTTTTTTGAGTTTTGAGGGTGCAAAATTATCTGGTTTTATTATCCAGGCTATTAGTATATCCTTTATATATCAAGTGATCTCAGCAGATAATATCTCCTGCTGCTCAGCAATTTTTAATTTTTCTATAATTTCTTCGATATCACCATTCATTATTTCTGATAATCTGTATGAAGTAAAATTAATACGGTGATCTGTAACTCTTCCTTGGGGGAAATTATATGTTCTGATTTTTGCTGATCGGTCCCCTGTAGAAACAAGACTCTTCCTTTCAGCCGCGCGCTCTGCGGCGGCTTTTTCTTTTTGATCTGCTAGAAGCCTAGATCTAAGTACTTTTAACGCAGATGCTCTGTTTTTATGCTGTGAAGACTCATCCTGACAAGTAACCACTAGACCTGTTGGAATATGTGTAATACGTATGGCCGATTCTGTTTTGTTTACATGCTGTCCACCAGCTCCACTTGCTCTATATGTGTCAATTTTCAAGTCACTATCATGAATCTGCACATCTACCTCTTCAGCCTCTGGCAATACTGCTACCGTCGCAGCAGAGGTATGTACCCGTCCACCAGTTTCTGTTTCAGGTACTCGTTGTACACGATGTACACCACTTTCATATTTTAACATTCCATATGCGCCAACACCTTTTAATGCAATAATAACCTCTTTAAACCCACCTATCCCAATTTCATTAGAGGCAATTAATTCTTTCTGCCAATTATATTTTTCAGAAAAATGAGAATATAAACGAAATAAATCTGCAGCAAATAGAGCCGCCTCGTCTCCACCTGTTCCTGCCCGAATCTCCAGTATGATATTTTTATTATCTAAAGGATCTTTCGGTAATAGTTTTATCTTTAAATCTTTTTCAAGCTCTATTTTTCTTTGCTTATTTAGAGCGAGTTCTTCTACTGCTAATTCCTTTAGCTCTGGTTCATCCTCTTCAATAATTAACTCGCTATCAACTATTTGGTCTAATACTTTAATATACTCTTTACCAGTAATTACGATAGGCTCAAGCTGCTTATGCTCTTTAGCAATTTCTTTTAACTTTTCCGGGTTTGATAAGATTTCTTGATCTGCCATTAGCTTTTCAATAGTATTGTATCTATTAATTATAGATTCTAGCTTGTTTTTCATCCAATTGCTTCAGCTGTGTATTTTTTACCTACAAAATTATCATACTCGTCTCCGAAAGCATCTTTTAATGCTGCGATAGAAACCTCAATCATTTTATCATCAGGTTGTTTAGTAGTAATATTTTGTAACAATATCCCAGGCGCTTTAAGTATGCGAAAAATTAAAAGATTATTTTTTGATGTAATTTTTATTAATTCATAACCGATTCCTGATACTAAAGGAATTAATGGCAAATGAAATAATAGCCTTGTGGATAAGGATATAGTCCCGAAATAATAAATAATAATAGTATCAACAATCGCAAAAACGAATATAGCTGATAATAAAACAATAAACATAAAACTAGTACCACATCTTGGATGTTGTGTCGGGAATAATTGTGCACCCGCTACTGATAAATCATCACCAGATTCAAAATTATATACTACTTTATGTTCAGCACCATGATACTGAAATAGTCTGGCAATATCTTTAATCTTTGAGATTAAAAATAGGTAAACCACAAAAAATATTATCCTAAATACTCCAGAAGAAAGATTGAACCATAAGGCTTCTTTTTCAATAGACAATAGCTTTGTTGTAAGCCACATTGGGAGAACCATAAACAAAGATATAGCAAGCGCAATGGAAAATATAGTGGTCATAATATCCATAATTTTAGATAATATTCCTTCGCTACTCTCCTCAGGATAACTAATGTCTGCAGACCATTGGAGTGTTGACATCCCCATTTTCATCGCCTCATATAGTGATGCAACACCTCTAAATATTGGTTTAGACCATAAAATAGAGTGTTCCGTTATAGATGAAAATTCTTTTCTTTTAATCTTTATATCTCCATTAGGACACCGAACAGCAGTGGAGTAGGCACCGGGGACTCTCATCATTACACCTTCTATTACAGCTTGCCCGCCTACCAAAATGTTTGGTTTCATGGATAAAATTAATAATAGTCGTTTCATTATAAAAAAATAGCTCTATCAATAATTAGTAATTGATAGAGCTATAACATGATATTAATAAACTATTTTCTGCTGTATTTCTTTTGAAATTTTTCTATTCTTCCTGCAGTATCAACTAGATTTTGTTGACCAGTGAAAAATGGATGTGACTTATTCGAAATTTCTATATTATATAAAGGGTATTCGTTCCCATCATCCCAAACAACAGTATCTTTGGTATCCACTGTAGATTTTGTTAAAAATGAATAGTCACAGGATGTGTCTTTAAAAACGACCAGTCTGTAATTTTCTGGATGAATATCTTTTTTCATTTTCTACTCCTCAATCATATGGAGGGATTTTCTAACACGATCAATACCCTCTTTAATTATTTCTCTATTTGTCGCATATGAAAATCTTATATGCCCTGATGCACCAAAGCCATCTCCTGGAACAGTAACGACCTGAACAGAGTCGAGAATATACTCTGAAATATCAAATGTGTCCCTTAATAATTTATTGTTCCCCATACGATTTAAGTATGCACTAAAATCTGGAAAAACATAAAAGGCACCGCTTGGCTTAGCGCACTTTATCCCTGGTGTATCATTTAGCAATTCAACCATTAAATCACGTCTTTTAAGAAACGCATTTTTCATCTCTTCCACACACGATTGATCACCAAGTAATGCAGTTATTCCCGCTTTTTGCCCTATTGAGTTAGCACATGATGTAGCCTGACCTTGTATTTTTGACATTGCCTTTATTATTATATTTGGACCAGCAGCATAACCAATCCGCCATCCTGTCATTGCATATGTCTTTGATAAACTCATACATGTAATTACTGTTGCTCCTATATTATGTAATCGATTTAATTTTTCAGCGCTCATAAATTCACCATCATAGATTAATCTTTCATAACATTCATCTGAAATAACTACCCATTGTTGTTTTTTTGCTAATTTTAACAGATTTACTATAGAATCATTACTCCAAACTCCTCCAGTCGGGTTTGAGGGAGAATTTATAATTACTCCTTTTATTGTTGAGTTTATCTTTGATTTTAGATCAGAAAAGTCAGGCTCAAAATTATTATCCGGCAATGTATCAACCAAAATAGGATTAGCATCTGCCATTTTTACAAACTCTGGGAATGATACCCAATATGGAGAAAAAATTACAATACTATCTCCTGGATTAAAAAGAGCTTGACAAGCTGTAAATAAACTCTGTTTTTCACCATTAGATACAAGTATATCAGATGGCTTATAGTATATTCCGTTCTCTCTTTCCAGCTTAGTACATATTGCCTCTCTAAACTCTATCATACCAGGGCCTGCTGTATATTTTGTGTATCCCTGATCTAATGCATCTTTCGCCGAATCTCTAATATGCTTTGGAGTATTAAAATCTGGCTCTCCAACAGAAAAATTAATTACGTCAACACCTTTTGAACGCATTTCCGCAGCTTTAGTGGCCATTTGTAAGGTAAATGATGGCTTAATATTTTTTACTCTATTTGCTACGCTCATAAATCATGTTGTTTTTGATGATATTCTTCTGAATTAAATCTAGAATCATCATCTGTATCTATAGTTTTGTTATTATTTGAATTATTTTTTTCTATACCATGTCTGTTTTTTGTTAGTCTATAGTTTTTATTATTTTTTATTTTTTTATGATGAACTTGTCGTTTTTTCTGTTTTTTTCTTTTACTGATAACCGGTACATCTTTCATTGTAACAAATGTAATGTGCTCATCTTCTTCATTTATTTCCTCTTTTATATAATCCTCTGTTTTTTCATTTGAGATTTCAGGTATTAAGCAATTAGGATTGTTCAAACTAAATAGAGTCCCAAATCCTCTAGTAATTCCATTTCCAAGCCCTATATAGCTAGGCAAAAGAAAATTAGTTTTAAATTCTCCTGTGAAAGAACCCCATCCATTTTCATTTATTTTTTCAGGTATTAGATTATCTACACTAACTTTTGTGAATATTTTATTTTTGATTTCGAAACCTAACTCTTTTGCAATAAATAATAAATTTTTTCCGAGTAATTGATTTAAAAACAATGGCTTTCCCTGATCTGCTAATAATCTATATTTACCACCAGTGCTTTTATTTAATGCAATCCATGGCGTAATAAATTTATATCTTAATAATTTTTCAGTGGTAATAAACTGATCTTTATTTTCTTCAATATCATATTTTTCTATATTGATAGTAATGTTACCAAAATTAAATGATCTAATATTATCTATAAGTGACAGAACTGAATCGACACCCTCTTTGATACCAATAATATAAATTTGTTCATTTAATATTTTTACTTGTACTCGTGGATATAAATACTTATTTCTAAGTTTACCATTTAAAAACGGCACTATTTTTTGATCAGAAAATTGGTTCATAAAAACACCTTTTACTTGGTATGGTGTTTTTCGTACAGGTTTGTCTGAAGTAAGACGAATTACAACAGATTCAGAAAGATGTGATTCCATTTCTTAATAATCAAAAGATACCTATAGTCATCATTGGCTCATTGTATCTAAGAATTCATTATTTGATTTTGTTCGTTTTATTCTATCAATTAAAAATTTAATAGCCTCATCAACTTTCATATCGTTCACTAACTTTCGTAAAATCCACATCCTGCCTAATTCTTTACGGTTCAACAGTAGCTCTTCTTTTCTTGTACCTGATTTAATAATATCAAAAGCCGGAAAAATCCGACGATCACTTAGATTTCTATCTAGAGCTAACTCCATATTTCCAGTCCCTTTGAATTCTTCAAAGATCACTTCATCTGCCCTGCTGCCAGTGTCAACAAGCGCAGTAGCAATAATTGTTAGACTACCACCTTCTTCGGTGTTCCTAGCAGCACCTAAAAACTGTTTCGGTTTTTTTAAAGCATTAAAATCGACTCCACCAGAAAGAATTTTTCCACTATGAGGAATTACAGCATTATGTGCTCTACCTAGTCTAGTAATACTATCAAGAAGAATAACAACATCTTCTCCGAACTCAACCATACGCTTAGCTTTTTGGAGGACCATATCTGAGACAGATACATGCCGCTCAGGTGGCTCATCAAATGTGGAACTAACCACCTCAGCGTCCACGTTTCGTTTCATATCTGTAACTTCTTCTGGCCTTTCATCAATGAGTAAAACAATACGTTTAGTGTCAGGATGATTTTTACTGATTGCATTAGCAATTTTTTGTAAAAGAACCGTCTTCCCAGTTTTTGGCTGCGCGACGATTAATGCTCTTTGACCCATTCCTATTGGAGAAACTAAATCCATAATTCTCATCGAGATATTTTTTTCATCTGTTTCAAGTAAAAATCTTTTTTCCGGATATAAAGGAGTAAAATTTTCAAATAATATACAATCTTTCAATTTTTCAATTGGCTGATCATTTACTAATTCAACTTTAAGCAATGCATAAAATCTTTCTTTGGATTTTGGAGGACGAATTTGTCCTGATACTTTGTGCCCAGTTTTTAATCTGAATCGTTTTATCTGAGATGGGCTTACATATATATCATCAGGCCCTGGCAAATAATTAAAGTCTGGTGACCTCAAAAATCCATAGCCATCATGCATCACTTCTAATACGCCTTTAGCAAAAACAGAGCCATCTTTTTTTGCTTGAGCTTCTAATATTTTTACAGTTAGCTCCTGTTTATTAAGCCCTGATATATTATCTGCAATGTTTAATGATTTAGCCAATTCAGATAATTCCTGAATACGTAAGGCTTGTAGTTCGCTTAAATCCATAAATAATTCCCTAATACTTCATTTAAAAGAATATATGTTAAAACTCTACCGGGGATTTTGATAGATAATATAACTTACATTTAATTGTATATTGTGTCAAAGTCTTTTCCAAATTCATTATAAACCTCTCTAGCAATATAATGGCTACCAAATATTAACCCCACATACTCTTTCACGTTAATATTCTTTATTATGTTTACTCCTTCTTTGACGGAACTAACCGGTGAATGATTAATGCTTTTTTTATCTAATATCTTTGATAATCTATTTACACTTAGTAAGTATTTATTTTTATCCTGACAAATAATAATTTGATGAAAACTTTCTCTTATTAAATCACTGATAGAATTCATATTCTTATCTCCCTTAATACAAAACAAACCAAACAATTTTTTTTGGGGATGGTTACTCTTAATCGTATTTATCATTGCCTTGATACCATCATAATTATGTGCCACATCAAAATAAATATCACTTTTAGTCAATTTTTCGATTCTTCCTAACCATGATGTATTTAGAATTGCTTTATTTACTTTATCTGGATCAATATTATTTATAATACTTTCTGCGATATTAATAGCCAAAACACAATTTAAAATTTGATGTTCACCTCTTAAGGGTAAGTTAATCGTATAATTTTTATATTTGAATGAAGTACCTTGATTATTAATTGAAAGTAAATCTAAATCACTATTTTTTATAACAGTTAAGGTAGCATTTTTTTGTGCTGCTGTTTTTTTAATTATGTCTATTACAAATTCGTTTTGATCAAAGGTTACGATCGGAATATTATCTTTGATAATACCAGCCTTTTCTGCGGCTATCTTCTCTATTGTATCACCTAAAATATCCATGTGATCTAGTGATACTGATGATATTCCACATATTGTTGGGCAAATAACATTAGTTGAATCTAGCCTGCCACCGAGACCCGTCTCAATAATTGCAATATCAACAGATTTATTATTAAAATAATCAAAAGCCATAGCCGTAGTGGTCTCAAAAAAAGTAGTTTTTATATTTTTTATTTGCTGAATATACTTGTTCATAAACAGAACAATATCCGCATCAGAAATTTTTTCATTATTTACCTGGATTCTTTCATTAAACCGAACCAAGTGAGGTGAGGTATATAGCCCTACAACCATTCTATGTTCAATTAAAATCTTATTAAGAATTGCACATGTGCTACCTTTGCCATTTGTACCAGCAACATGTATAAATTTTAGGTTCGAATGAGGATTACCAATATTATCTAATAATTCTTCCGTATGCTCTAAGCCCTCCTTAATCCCTAAACGCTGTAGCGCGAATAATTCTTTTAAAACTAAATCAATATTAGAGGTCATTTACCAAATGTAGATTATTAATCTCTGAACCAAGAAATATATTGCCTAACTCCTCAAATCGCATTGGCAAATCAGTAACATAACATTGTAAAACTCCGGATTTATCATGCATATTCAATAAACTAGTTTCTTCTAATCTTTTGTAGGCGTTTTTTGCCACAGCATAAGCAGAATCAACAAGTGCAATATGTTTTGTTTCCTTAGATATTATATTTTTTAATAATGGATAGTGGGTGCAACCAAGAATTAATGTGTCTACATTGTTTTTAAATATAGATAAATAATGTGTAGTTATTTCACTAATTGCAGCGCCGTTAGTCCATCCTTCTTCAACAAAAGGTACAAATAGGGGACAAGCTTTGGATATAACATTGATATCTGAATTTATTCTTTTGATAGATTTTTTATAGGCATCAGAGCTAATTGTTGCAATCGTTCCTATAACACCAATATTATTATTATTTGTTTTTAAGATCGCTTGTTCAACACCAGGTTCAATTACACCAATTATTGGTATATCGCTAAATTTATTCCTTAATGTATTCAGTGCCATAGCTGTTGCAGTATTACAGGCAATAATAATTATTTTAGCATCATTCTGAATTAAAAACTTTGTTATTTGTATAGAATATTGCTGCACCAAATCTTTACTCTTCACCCCATAGGGCAATCGGGCAGTATCACCAAAATAGACGATAGATTCTCTGGGAAGTATTTTTTTTAATGCTTTTACAACAGTTAGCCCACCGAGTCCAGAATCAAAAACTCCTATAGGTCTATTATCCAATTTTATTCCTCAGCTAATAGTTTTTCTCTTGAAGCTTTAAACTTAATGATTGCTTTATATATTCCATCAGAGATTTTTTTTCTGTATGCTGGCGATTTTAAATTCTTTTCTTCGCTCGGATTAGAAACATAACCACCTTCAATGAGAACGCATGGCATACTGGCACCAGAAAGAACGTAGAATCCCGCCTGTTTTACACCTCTATTTGGGACTGTTAGTTTTTTATCAAGTTCTTCTTGGATCACAGCTGCTAATGCTTCACTTTCTTTTAAAAACATACTGCTAGCCATTGTTGCAGTTATTTTTCTTTCCATAGACAATTTTTCATAGTTTACTTTTTTATCTTCTAATTCTATAACAGCATTTTCTCTTGATGCAACATCAATTGCTGTGGCAGTTTTATCATATGAATGCAAATAAGTTTCAAAACCTTTTACTTTTCTATTCGGGTTTGAATTTACATGAATACTTACAAATACTTTTCCTCCAGCTTCATTCGCAATTTTTGTTCTTTTCCATAAGGGAATGAATACATCCTCAGTTCTAGTGTATATAACTTTTATACCCGTATTTTTTTCTAATAGTCTGCCTACTCTTTTTGTTATATCTAAGACAATGTCTTTTTCTTTCGTGCCATACTTACCGCTTGTACCTGGATCTTTACCACCATGGCCAGCATCAAGTACAATTGTATCTAGTTTCCAACGATCCTTGGCTTTTTTTAAATGCTTTACGTTGTCGTCTAATGCGGTTCTTAGTGTGATAACAATTTCATTAGGGTCATGATTTTGATACCACTCGTGGCTTATTACATTAGACCTGAGCTTTAACGCAATTTGGGCAGTTTCATTTATCTGATCAGACTCAATTCTATGTATTATTCCTCTAGTTATTGTTTTATTTAAAACAGACGTGTCTACTATTCCACCAACAATAGTTATATAAAACCAGCCATGTTTATTTATAAAGGAACTGATATCGCGATCTGAAAAAGACTTTTGAGTATTTAAACGAACAATAGTACCATTATACTTTTGCTCTATTTTTAATGATTTAATACTATAACTTACAATATCAATATCCAGGATTTCTTTTCTATTATCAAAAGACAATCCGGGGATGGTGGTTTTTCTTAAGATTTCAAAGAAATTTTCTGCGGGCAAATAAAAATCACCATCGTATTCTTGAACTATATCTATCATTTGATAAGGCGCATCATCGATAACCAAGAAACTAGTGCCAGCAGTTATTTTAATTCTTTTCCCAGAAATATATAAAACTAATTTTTTTCGATCCTGATTTTCATATAGTCGAGATGATAATGCAGAGACAAGATCCCGTGTAGAAATATATATTTTTTTTTCACCCTTTAATGTTTTTATTATGAAGTTTTTAGAAGTTGATTTATTTATTACTTTTATATCTGCAAATAAAATAGATGAAAAAAGTATTAATATATATATTAATCTCGATATAGCCATGTTAAGTCTATGCTTATTAAATCCTTTATTATCTATAATTAATATAATTTATTATTTATACAAAATCTCATATAGCCCAAATTCTATTAAATAAAGCTTGGAACGAAACTCTTATTAGCAATAAAGAAATTCGTCCTTGGCCATCTGCAGATTACTATCCTTTTGCAGAATTAAATGTACCCCATCCCGTCAAAGTTAAAATCACACCGGTAAATATTGGAAATAGATAAAATATTAAGATTGCGATGGGTACGGGTAGGCGTTCTATCGCTGTTAGCAATGCGAGGGTATATAAAATCGTTACAACACCCAGCAACATCGCAATGCTGCCAGATTTTTTTGGGAGTATTATCGGAGTTCCGTTCAGAACTAGCAAAATTAAAAGAATAAGGGAGGGTAGGAAGAACCTGGTAGCGCTGAGGGTAAATGGTGTAGACCCGCCATTATAGGCAAGTACCGCAAAAGTATTTGAGAGGGCAAAACAAACGGCACTTATTAGCGCAATGCAAACGCCAGTTTTATATTGATTCCAATTCATTTTGACTGCTCCCCTTAATTCATTCTACGCAAAATTTTTACCTATAAAGGTCCTTATTCGGCAATAAAATCTTTTGTGATTACGATTATCCATATAAGTATGGACTAATATG
>CAJWMI010000024.1 GCA_913043185.1 uncultured Fidelibacterota bacterium
CAATTTGATAGATTAGTTTATAAGGTTTCCAAAAAAGGAGGATAATTATTTATTAGTCTATTCATCTAACCTTTAGAGTTTTGTTTATTATTTTATAATTCCAAAAAGGTTTTATTCGTGAATGGGTAGAACCTTTTATTTTATACTGAAATAACCCTATCAAAAATATCAGATTATAAATTACCCTCTGTGTATTCATCTATATTTTGTTCGATAGTTTGTCGTGAACCGAAACCAAAATAATTTATAAATAGTCTATCTCGGTCATATTAATTCCGAGATTAATATTGATTCAGATTCGAGAGTTCATAAGTGATTCTACAAAATCCCCACGTCCTCCCAAAATGACCTCTTAAATTAACTTTTATAACTCATCTGATACCTATATCCTCCGAGATAAAACTTGATGAATATGACTGAATTATTACGGAAGATACACGATTACCCCCTCCCGATTCCAATCCATTACCGTAGAATAATTCCAACTTTCTTGGTTAACTTATAGTCTTAGACACCAAGTTACCGTTGACAAACCCCTAACTATACAAGTTACAGGAAAACACTACAAGTTAGAGATTTTGGGGTAAAAATGAGTCATTTTACCCTATTTTTTTGTATTAAATCCCACAGAGGTGGGTTTTATTTTTTATAGAGTTATTTTTTGTAAATTGTAGTTACAATGAATAGAATTATCTCTATTGATGTATTTCGGGCATTAACAATGGTCCTAATGATTTGGGTGAATGATTTTTGGACACTCAAATCAATCCCAAAATGGTTAAAGCATGCTTCAACAGGAGAAGATTACTTAGGATTTTCTGATGTTATTTTTCCTTGGTTTTTATTTGTTATGGGTATGTCTATCCCTTTTGCTTTTGAAGATAGGATTAAAAAAGGTGAAAGCAACATTGTGATATGGACTCACATTGTTTTGCGCTCGATTGCACTTATAGTGATGGGACTTTTTCATATGAATATGGAAATGTATAACCACGAAACATCCTTTTTTATCAAGCCTATTTATGTAATCATATCTACATCTGCATTTTTTATGATTTGGAATATGTATCCTAAAAAAGACCAAACGAAACAGAATATATTTAAGGCTATACGAATTACCGGTGTAATAATATTAATTGTAATGTTTTTTTCCTTTTCTGGAAAAAGTTATGATGGTAAGGAAATTGGTTTTGAATCTCATTGGTGGGGGATACTTGGTCTAATAGGATGGGTATATTTAATAGCAGGGTCTACATTCTTATTTATAAAAAATTCATTAATAGGCACCTTTGTTGCATTTTTTGTCTGTTTAGGCTTGAATATCATTAGCAGCTCTGGCATTCCATATAATATTTTTTCTTGGCAGAGTGATCACTGGATTCCTGGAAGTGGTGGTCTTCAGGCATTGACTTTTGGAGGTATAATTGTTTCTTTATTTCTAATAGAAAACAGAAATAAAGAGAATATTAAAAGATTATATACAACTCTTTGTTGCTTTGGATTGATATCATTGTCTTCAGGATTATTACTACGAAATTATTTTGTTTTAAACAAAATTCTTGGTACCCCAACCTGGGTTCTGGTCTCATTATCAACAGCGGTTTTTCTTTTTATATTTCTTCATTGGCTTTCAGACGTGAAAAAAATACTAGCATGGTATAAATATATTAATATAGCAGGTACTGCGACCTTAACCTGTTATCTTATACCCTATTTTTACTATAGTTTTAGAACTCTTTCAGGAATAGTATTTCCTGAGTTTCTGCGCACGGGTTTCATAGGCCTAACTAAGTCCCTTATTTATTCAATGATAATCGTTGGTATCTGCTGGGGCCTTAAGCGGGCAAAGATACAATTAAAAATCTAGATTATTATATGTTTGGTTAAACAATGAATGCCAACCAGAAAAAAATAGTCTTTTTAGAAATGGTTTTGATTGGTTTAGTGCTATTTGGATATTTTACTAAAACATTAACCTTTAACCTTTTAGTTACTATATTAATATTTTATGCTATTTGTGTCATTGCATGGTTTTATTATAGAAGCAATTAAGACATAGTAAGAATCCCTGCTGTGGATAATCCGCTTGTTTTTGGAGAGTGGCCATATAATATAATTTATTTAATATTTATTGGGATTATTTTGAAGTTGATTGCCAAACTGCCGTTTGATATAAAAACACTGATTGATAAATGAAAATTTTGATATTTATATCCTATAATACATCGTAAAACATGTATAAATAATAGTTAGTAAATTTTTTGTAGATTTATATGTGTTAAATATTTTTATAAAATTACTTTTTTTATCTGGGCTAATGTTTGGACAAGCTCATTTTAATGGTAAATGGTATAAGGTTGGAACCAATTGGCAGGTTTATATCAATATTTATGAGACGTCTGAAGGCCAATTTTTAGAGCGGTATATGAAGGTATCTGACAATCAAAACCTCTTATCTACCAAAGAAATAATCCAGCCTTGGATAGGTGACTCTTATACACAAACAGAATACTCAGGAAATATCTATAATGCAAAACTCAAACAAATAGATGATAAATCTATTCTGTACGGTGGGGAGATTTATCGGCAGTATGAACTGCCCAGAGATTTTTTAAAAGGAAACTAACAATCTAGATCCCATGAAATACCTAAAATATTATATCTCAACCCTCACTCTTGTAGTTGCCATATATGTTTGCACGCTTGGAACATACTTCCCTACGATATTTTTTATTGGTTTTTCCATGTTTATTATCCTAGGCGATATTTTATTAGGCCAGGATGACCATGAGCGAACATATAAGAATACATTTTTTCTTAATCTTCCCATGTACATTAATCTTCCTATTCTCTTAGTTTATCTCTTAATGGTAGTATTTATGTACGGTGATAGTCTTCCGAATGTATTCAGCAATTTTTTCTTAACCGTTTTCAATATAGATCTCATTTATTCAAGAGAGTCAATGAGTATACTAGATTCTATTTTTTTAGTTGCACTGTCTGGACTCTTTATAGGTACTATGGGTACAGTGCCAGGCCATGAGCTTGTTCACAGAAAGAAGGATAAGTTTGACATGTTCATAGGCAACTGGCTCTTATCTATGTCTTGGGACTGTGCTTTTGCGATAGAGCATGTTTACGGACACCATAAAAATGTTGGTCTTGCTATTGATCCTGCCACAGCAAAGCGGGGAGAAAATATCTATGCTTTTATAATCAGGGCCATAGTAAAAGAGCAAAAAGATGCCTGGTTAATTGAGATGGATCAATTAAAGCGTAGAGAGATGCCTGTATTGAGTCTAAATAACAGGATGATATTTGGTTACCTGAGAAGTTTTATCATTACTGCGCTCTCGTTTTTAGTCGGAGGTATTGAGGGCATGCTAATTTTTCTACTTTGTGCATTTATCGCAAAATCTTTGTTAGAGGTCATAAACTATTCTGAGCACTATGGCTTGGTCAGGGCACCTGGAGGAATGGTGCAGTCCAGACACTCGTGGAACTCCAACAGCACTATGAGCAGTATTTACCTGTATAATGTTACTCGGCACTCATCACACCATGAGAAAGCGAATCTAAAATACTGGGAGCTAAGAGCATATGAGGGAGCACCGATGATGCCGCAGGGTTATCTAACGATGATCTATTTGGCCCTGTTCGCACCTTATTTTTTTCACAGGATGATGGCAAAAAAGCTTATCGAATGGGACAATAATTATGCCACGGAAAAAGAGAGAATGTTAGCGTTAGAGCAAAATAAAAATAGTGGTATACGATTATTGGTTGATCAGGTATGAATTCTTAAATACTATAAGATTCTAGACATATAGGAATCATATTAAATATATTTTGTAACTTAGATTTATGAAGAAGTGTCCGTATTGTGCTGAAAACATAAAACTTGAAGCAATCAAGTGCAGGTTCTGTGGTGAATTCTTTGAAGAGGAACCAGTTGTTAGTATTGATGAGCCGACAAAATCTCAGGCAGAAATTCAATTAAACGAAGGGGAGACTGTGAAGCTTGAAGAAACTCCTGCTGAGATAAAAAGAAAGAAGATTTTTTCTACCAGAAAATTATTTAGCTTCGACGCACCTTCTTTTTTAATTGTCTCTGGAATTATTGGTGGAGTAGGATATTATATTGATACCTTTTCAAGCGAGCAGATGGACTGGTTTGCGCGATTATTAGAAATGATTGGAGTGATGCTGTTTCTATATGCTTGCATTGCCTTTGGGAAAAAAGACAGAGAAAGTATACTTGACTAGCAAATAAATTATTTCCCTCTTTTTTTTATTCATTTCATTTTAAAACATAAATATTGATATAATCTTAATCTAAACCTTTAGTATCCAATGAGAATTTTCAAAATAATTTTTCTAGTTTTTTTTGTTCTGTCTGTATTTACAGCGCTATTTATTAATCTCAGTCCTCAGTTTGGTTCTAACCCGAGTTCTTATCAAAAAAAATTATATTCTAGGTTTGGCAACTATGTTAATGGTGAATTTAAGAATGATGAGCCGACCAAATTATTTACTGAAGAGATGAGTATGGCAAATTTTTTTAAAGATCATCCAAATCAGGTTCCTAAAAAAGATATAATTCCAATGGAGTTAGACATTGAATCTTTTAAAAGCCATTCAAATGGTAAGTTTAAATTATCATGGCTTGGTCACTCTGCATTTATAATGAATCTAGGTGGAAATATTATCTTACTAGATCCGATGTTAGGACAGTTTGCGGCACCAGTTCCGGTGCCATCTTTAAAACGATATAGCACTCAAATAGCTTTTTCGGTAGAAGACATTGACACAATTGACATGGTAGTTTATTCTCATGATCACTATGATCATCTAGACTATTCCACAATAAAAAAGATCAAAGGAAAAGTGGGTTTATTTATTGTCCCCCATGGAGTAGGGAATCATCTTAGATCTTGGGGAGTCCCTGAACAATCTATCATAGAGTTAAACTGGAATGATAGTAAAGAGATTAATGGGATTGAGTTTGTGTGCCTTCCTGCTAGACATTTTTCAGGCAGGGGACCTTTTAACAGAAACAGCACTCTGTGGAGTTCGTGGGCGATAAAGAGCGAACATGGAAAAATATATTTTAGCGGAGACAGTGGCTATGGTAAACATTTAAAAAAAATTGGGGATGAACACGGTCCATTTGATATTAGTTTAATTGACTGCGGTCAGTACAACAAGGCGTGGAAATATTCTCACATGTTTCCAGAGCAGTCCATAAAAGCTACAAAAGATTTAAAAGGAGAATATCTGATTCCGATTCACTGGGGGGCGTTTACGTTATCAACCCATTCTTGGATAGAACCACCTGAGAAAGTATTCGCGAATGCAGAAAAATTGGGGCAGAAGATTATTTTACCACAAATAGGCCAAATAATTTCTATGAAGCAGACTAATTATAAAATAAAAAAATGGTGGAAGGAGTTTAATTAGGCCAGTTTAGAATAATATTTTTTGCAAGTTTCCCCGCATCAGTAAGATCATTTTCTGTCCAATTACCTGTTGTGCTTGCACCATGGATTACGATAGACCACTCCTCCTCTTTATCATTCACCGCCCAGTTACAGTGGCTTATTTTATTTGTATGGCACCATGTCATCCACTTGTTCGCCTCGGAATCAACAATACTATAGCCGATTGATCCCCACTCGGTAACAAAAAGTGCAATACCACTGTTCAGAGCTTCATCAGCCCTGTCTCTTAGCCACTGGTGATGGTATACTGTATAGAAATGCAGTGTATATGCTATGTTAGAATATTCTGTAATTGGATCAGATGCTGCTAGGTCAACTCTTTGTGACCACTCTGGCGTGCCTACAACAATCAGGTTGTCTGGGTCAATAGATCTGATGGCTGAAATTACTGTAATTGCATAGGGCTTAATTGTATTGCTCCAGGAGATATCTAACGGCTCATTATAGATCTCATAGATAATATTATTATATTCTCCGTATAGGGTGGCCATTTCCTCAAAAAATAATACCGCCTCAGCCGTATTGTCTTCTGCATGGTGCGAGTGCCAGTCGATTATAACATAGATTCCTTCTTCAATCGCAGCCTCAACAATCGTTTTTATCCGGTTTTTATTAGCTATTTTATTATCAAGATAGCCACCTGGATCTTCAACGCCCATTGCTGCCCTTACAATCTTGGTATTCCAATCATTTTTAAGCCAGCTTACAACTTCAGGATTATAGAATCTTTCTCCGCCCCAGTTGTCATTGCTCCAGAAGAAGCTATTGCCAGCAAAAGAGACCGGTTCGCCAATTTTATTAAGAATCTGGTTACCACTAACCTGTAAGCCACCATGTTTTTCAACAAATGTAGTGTCTATGGTTTCATTTTCTGTAATGTCAGAGGAATCATCTTGAGTGCAAGACATAAGTGTGATAAAGATAAATAGCATAATGCTTTTTTGGATATTTATTAACATGAGATAAGACATCTAATTTCTAATCTCGAGGGTAAAGCCGATCCGAAAACCATTATGTTTTTCAAGCATAACCTCCTCGGGCAAAAATCCTTCTGTTTTTGATACATATCCAAGGTCATACGAAAACCCAGGTATGGTTTTATTTTTTTCGTTCCACAGTCTGAATCTAATTTTTATATCTACTGCCTGTCCGCTAAATGTCTCAGAGGTATTGAAACTGTAATCTTGTGGTTGGTTCCAATAATGACCCGATAGGCTTATTGTTATTTTATCAGAAAAGTTGTACTCATGTAGCCCAATACCAAATCCGTTTGACCAGGTATCCTTATTGTGAAATTGTCTCAGATATAGGCTTATATTATAGTTTTTATATTTTATCCATACGTTTTCATCTACAAACTCTCCAAATGGAGCAAGCATGTGACCAGCACCAAAATTAACTTTTATATCTTTATTTATTCTAAACCCTGGCTTGCCAAATAGAATAGGATTAAGCAGGTTTATAAAACTGTGATATCCTAGATTGTCCAGATACTTTTTTTCAGGCTTTGTCAGGTCTTTATAACGAGTATAACGATAGAACTCCATATCCGGCCTAAAAAGGTGTCTCACCGCTCCATAAACATCATGCCCAACAATATCCCTCTCCAGTTCATTTTCTTCTTCTTCTTTGTCAATCTCGTATTCGAAAAGACCCATAGCTATATACTGAATAATTCCGGCCTTTCTACTAATATATTCCCAGTCATAGTACTGATACTCAACCATATCGAAACTGACCATATTTTCAATCCTTTTGGCGATCATATAGTCTGACTCGAGACCACCATTATGTAGCCTAATATAGCTGGCGGGATCATCAGTCTTTAGGTCAATAAGAGTCTGGTCTGATACACCATTTACATAGGCCAGTCCATCTTTGTTAAAAAAAGGTTGAGAGATAGACCCTATACCTTTTGCGGTTAATATCGACCTGTGGCCTTCTTCATGAGTTAGTGGCATCAGCACCAGACCCTGAACAAGAGGCTCGATCAGGCTAATAAGCAATTTATTTTTTACATGAGTGTGGAGACTTTTTGAGAAATATCCGTAAAATGATACATAGGTCTCATTAAACTGTCTCATTGTGAACAATTTAGCCGGAGAGCCCATCACAACGATGGAATAGTGCGTTGTCGGTGTTAGGGTACTATCTTGTCCAAGTATATAATTGTTTTGAAATAAAAATAATATTAAAAGAAATATACTTTTGAGGTATTCACTCTTCTTCATCCGGCATAAAAAGCTCATCACTGGTTGTACCACCTTCCTTGATAAACTGTACGACTAATGCGGCAACCATTCCTATCCCTATAATAATGATTATGGGTCTGTATGCAACGTCAAAATTCTGCGAGATAATAAGGACAAACATTAAGATTAATATTGATTTTATTGCCAAGTTATCCATGTCTAACTCCTTGTAAGTGTTAACATGAAGTTACAATTAATATGATCTGACTTGTCAAGGTTATATAAAATAAAAGATATTCTATATACTGGTTTATTTATAATGATCAAATATTTCTTTTTCACTTTTATCATCGTGCCGTGATTCAAAATAAATATTTTCGTATAGAGTATTAAATTCTAGTTATGAATCTTAGAATAATCTGTGTCATTATACTATTGAATCAACTCATCTGGCCCAGAAATAATAAAACCGAAAATGTGATTCTGATAACGCTCGATGGCGTCAGATGGGAGGATATTTTTTCTGGTGCAGATAGAGACCTATATCAGAATAAAGATTATGTAAAGGATTTTGAAGGTGCCAAAGAATATTGGGCTAATGATTATAGGGTCAGAAGAGAAAAACTAATGCCGTTCATCTGGAAAACCATTGCAAAAGAGGGGCAGCTATATGGGAACGTGGAAAAGGGAAGTGTGATGGAACTAAAAAATCCACACTGGTTCTCCTACCCGGGATATAGTGAAATATTGGTAGGCTATGTTGACCCAACTAGAAATAGTAACGCTAGTGAGAACAATCCAAATGTCACTGTATTAGAGTTTATTCATAACCAGCCAGGGTTTAAGAATAGAGTAGCGGCTTTTTGCTCTTGGGATGTTTTTGACTATATCATCAATGAAGAGCGTGCAGGGTTTCTTGTTAACTCAGGACAGGAAGAATTTCATGGTCTAAAAGGAGACAGGCAGGCTGAACTGATCAATGAGTTGATGTTTAAAATACCAGTGCCCTGGGCGAGCGTTCGCTTTGATGCGTTTACCTTTCACCATTCATTCAACTATCTAAAGACTAAAAAACCGCGCCTGCTTTATCTTGCTTTTGATACTACCGATGAGTATGCGCATGACGGCGAGTATGACCAATATCTCTATTCAATGAACCGGCTAGATGGTTATCTTAAGTCTATTTGGGATTGGGCACAGTCAAATATTGCATACAGGAATAAAACAACGATGATTGTAACGACTGACCATGGTAGAGGTGACAAAATAATCGAACAATGGAGATCGCATGGTTCAAGCATCAAAGGCTCGAAAAATGTATGGCTTGCCGTTATTGGTCCTGATACGCCCTCAACCGGCGAAATAGAAAACAGTGAGCCTGTCTACAGCACCCAGATTGCCATGACGATCGCGAAGCTTTTAGGCGTGGACTATAAAAATCAAAAAGAGGTGGGGACAGAGATCAAATCTGTTATTAAATAGGATAATCAAATTTTCTAACTGAATAAGGTAAATTTCTGTATGCTTAAGAAAAATGTAATACTCATATCATTAGTTTTATTAATCCTATCAATTGGTTATAGCCAAAAACAACGAGCAAGAGATATTGGGATACCATTCTTTGGGAAACCAGGAAAATTAAATGCAATAACCGATGTTAAAGGCGTTGAGGTAGGGCACTCCACTATTATCTCTGGCAAAGGAAAAAATATAGTAGGGAAGGGCCCTGTTCGAACGGGTGTGACCGCGATATTTCCAAGAGGGAAAAAATTTAATCCGGTCTATGCCAACTGGTACAGCCTAAACGGAAACGGGGAAATGACAGGAACAACCTGGGTCACTGAGTCAGGGTTTTTAGAGACACCTATCATGATCACAAACACAAACAGTGTTGGTGTGGTCAGAGATGCCGTACTAAAATGGTATGTTGACCATAACTGGTATGGTAATGAAGAATGGTGGTATACGTACCCTGTTGTCGGAGAGACTTATGACGGCTTTTTGAATGATATCTATGGTTTTCATGTGAAAGAAGAACATGTGCTAGAGGCTATTAAGGATGCAAAGTCTGGGCCGGTGAAAGAGGGTAATATTGGTGGAGGTACAGGCATGCTAACCCTGGGGTTTAAGGGAGGAATTGGTAGCTCATCCCGGGTAGTCAAGATTAATGATAAAAGGTATGTAGTGGGCGTGCTGGTGCAGTCAAACTTTGGAAGCAGAAAAAATCTAACCATAAGCGGCGTTCCTGTAGGGCTTGAGCTCGCGGATACGCTAAATCTGATCTACAATGCACCTCCAAGCAATCGCAGAAAAGAGGGCGACGGATCTATCATTGTTATTGTTGCGACCGACGCGCCCCTGCTTCCTCATCAGCTAAAGCGTATCGTCCACCGCGTACCAATAGGCATTGGTAATGTTGGGGGAAGAGGCTCAAACGGATCGGGAGATATATTTTTAGCTTTTTCTACAGCAAACAAAAATGCTTTTAACCGGAAAAAAACAACAGGCGTGAGAACGCTCTCCAACGATTTGATTACTCCTCTATTTGAGGCTACAGCACAAGCGGTCGAAGAGTCTATCGTAAATGCTATGATCGCGGCTGAGACAATGGACGGGATTCACGGTAACACCGCGTATGCAATCCCGCAAGATAGGCTTATTAGCATACTGAAAAAATATAATCGTATTGACTAGTCCATACCCTATTATTCCTAAATAAGGTAGTCTTCTAATATAAAATTAGATAAAAGTTTGGTAATTTATGATTATAAACAGGGAGCAATTATGAAAAATTTATTATTAACTATTTTTCTTATTTTTATCACTGCATGCGAGAGTCCACAAAAATCAAACGGTTTTGCAAGAGGCTATGATGGACCTTGGAAAATTGGAACACAGGCAGGTGTTGATGTGGTCACAGAATTAGATAAAGCCTGGTCAAACAAAGACTTTGAAAAAATGAAAATGTTTTTCGATGATTCGGCTACATTTTTGTTTGCCGAGGGTGACAGATTTAATTCGGTTGATGGTTTTATAGACCACGTAAAAAAACAGCTCGGAGATGAGGAGGCGAATTGGACCTATGACTGGGCCGTTGCTGTAGATGAATCACCAGGCGAGGATGGTGAATGGGTAAATGCCGGTTTTACCTCTGACGTTTCTAAAACAAAGGAAGACACAAGTAAGATACACTATAGTGAGTGGTACTATGTTGAAGACGGTAAAATAAAAATTTGGAACCAAACCAGACGGATCATTCTAGATAATTAGCTTTATTTATTAGGCTTTGAACAATGAAAATAAGGTTCATTGTAATCTTAACATCTTTTTGGTTTTTAGCATATGCAGACGAGGTATATGATCCATCCGTAGATGCTATGGCTGAGATTACCAGAGCAGTCACCATTGCAAAAAAATCGAATAAACATGTTTTTGTTAAGGTAGGTGGGAACTGGTGCGGCTGGTGTAAGCTCTATGATAAGTTTAGCAATTCTGATGAAGATATTGCTCAAATAATGATGCAGGAGTATACAACCGTTCTCGTAAACTGGAGCCCGGAAAATAGAAACCTCGAGGCCATGAACTATTTAGGGAGGCCTCAAAGGTTTGGCTATCCGGTATTTATTATTCTAGATGGTAACGGGAATGTGCTCCATACCCAAGATACAGCACTACTTGAAGAAGGTAGGGGATATAATAAGAATCATGTTCTACGGTTTCTAAAGGTCTGGACCTATACCGCTGTTAATGCGAAAATAAAAGAGTATAAATAATTGTTTTTGTTTTCATAAAAATACTAAAGTAAAACATTATTTAAGATGTTTATATATAATAATAAATAAATATGGAGTAATTATATGCAACATGAAAAATGGTCCTGTCCAAAGTGTGATGAAAAAAACTATGAGCTAGGCGAGATAAGGGTCACAGGTAGTTTCTGGTCAAGAATTTTTAACATCCAAAATAAAAGATACAGTGCTGTCTCATGTGAGAAGTGTTCCTACACTGAGTTTTACAAAAGTCAGTCCTCGTCAACAATGGTGAATGTTTTTGATTTTTTCACTACCTAGTGAAATGATAAAATCAAATTTAGCGTAGTGTAGATAATGCTAAGACCATGTAGACTAATATTTTTAATATGTACAGCAGTTTTTTTTAGTTGTGAGAATAAGATAGATAACAATAGCATGTCGAATAAGAATAATGAAACCTTTGAGACAGCGGTGCAGATTCCGATAAAGCTTCATTACGCATTGTATACTCCTGATAATTACCATAATGCAGATGCTGAGTTTCCTCTAGTCCTTTACTTGCACGGAAAAGGTGAAAGAGGAGAAGACCTAACAAAATTAGAGCTCAATGGTATCCCAGAGCTGATAAGTAAAGGGAATAAATTTCCATTTCTAACCCTGGCTCCTCAGTGCCCTGAATTTGGATGGTGGTCAAGAGCGGAGTATGTTGAGGCGCTTGCTAGTTTGGTCAAAGAGATCACTAAGACACATAAAATAGATACAAAGAGAGTATACGCTACTGGCTTAAGTATGGGCGGATACGGGACGCTTGCATTGGCAAAAAAATATCCACAATTATTTGCTGCTATTATTCCTATATGTGGAGGCATGGATGACCATAGTGATATTGAACAGCTAAAGGACCTACCGATGTGGCTCTTTCACGGTGAACAAGATCAGACACATCCGGTTGAGCGTTCGATCATCATACGTGATCTTTTAAAGCCTGTTAGTAAAGAAATAAAATTAACCATCTATGAGGGAGTCGGCCATAACAGCTGGGATGCAACCTATTCCAATGATCAGATCTATGATTGGCTGCTGAGTCATAAAAAGAAATAATATTATGAACTGGTCAAGAAAGCTTCGAATAATTGTTCAAACAAATTTGTATTTTAGTCTGCTTTTTGCTCAGAATGGTATACTAAACGTGGGCTTTGATATTGATGACACTATTTTGTTTTCAAGAGATGTGTTTCTTAATCTTCCAGAGGATAAGCGCAATCCAACGGACTATGGTTGGATTAACGCTCATGATGAGGATTATTCATTGTTTATGACTCCTACGGTTGAGCTAGTTCACTTTTTTCATAAGAATGGCCACAAGGTATTTTTTATTACAGCCAGGTCAAATCCGAATGGGAATATCCTTGCAAAGTTTTTGACTGAGGAGCTGCTGTTCCCGGTTGAGGTGAACAAAAATTTATTTTTCTCACCAAAAGAACGTATCAGTGGAAAAAGATATACGACCAAACAGCGCGTAATGAAGAGGCTCAGGCTTGATCTGTTTTATGGAGACGCGGACACGGATATGATCGCAGCATTAAAAGCCGGCGTTCACCCTGTTCGAATTGTACGTCATAAAGATTCTATTGTCTCGTATAGTTCAAATTATTTTGGAAACACTATCGACAGTATCTCACCAAAGAATCCATTTTCCCTTAAAGATCTAAATATTTTCTATTCAAGTAATGTGGGGATTTTTGGCGAGTCTATCTATCCCATCATCTGGGAAGGGCCCCTAGAATAATAATACCCCCGAGGTATTATATGATCCTAAACTACTATAAGTCATTAATTTTTTTCTTTTTATGCATTTCTATATCCTCTGCACAGATTTATCGTGTAATGACCTACAATATCCACCATGGAGAGGGAACCGATAGTATAATAGATATAAAAAGAATAGCCCAGGTTATCAACAAATGGAGCCCTGAACTGGTTGCTCTACAAGAGGTGGACAATGGCACAACCAGGTCTGGTAATATAAATGAAGCAGATACGCTGGCGATGTTAACCGAGATGCACTCAGTATTCGGAAAGAATATTGATGTTTTCGGTGGAGGATATGGGAACGCAGTGCTCTCAAAGTATCCGATTATAAGATCAGAAAATAGAAAACTGCCTAGAGTCAATAATGGAGAGCAGAGAGGTGTGTTAGCTGTGTGGGTACAGTTGCCAAAGACAAATGATACGTTAGTATTTATATCTACACACTTTGATCATCGATTAGATCCAGAAGAAAGAGTTCTGTCAACAGAACAGATCAAAAGTTGGATAGTAAGAGGGGACTTCGGGGATGATATAATAATAGCGGGTGATTTAAATGATATACCATCAAGTGATATTATTATTGTTTTTAACTCTATCTGTGATGGCTCTAATCAGAACGCTAGGTATAAAACATTTCCCTCAGGGAGTCCTAGTAGGCAGATTGATTATATTTTTGCATGTAGAAAAGGACGTTACACTATAGACAGTTTTCATGTAATAGATGAGCCAATCATATCAGATCATCTTCCACTTATTGGTGACATTATTTTCCCTTAAGTGAAAAATATAATTTTAGTCTCGTAATCTATTTTCTAAAGCGGCCTAGGACTGTAAGATATAAATAATATATCCTATAAGAAGGCCGCCTAAGATTGCAATAACGCGGAACAAGCCCGGATTGCTTTCAATTAGGTCGTTTATATCCATATTTAAAATTAAAAGAATGAGGCTCTATTTTTCAAGAATACTTGATATAATTTTCATGAGACATGAGATGTGGATAATTTCTAGTCCTATACAAACACAGATTAACCTACTATTTTGATAAACTTATCATAATGAAACGATTTCATTCTCTAGACGCGATGCGAGCGATTCTGATGCTAATGGGCGTCTACTTCCATCTCGCGCACGCATACTCAATATTTCCAAACTCTTGGTCTCGAAATCCAGAAGCGGTGAGTGCCGTTTTTTATTATTTTATAGAATTATCTCACTATTTTAGGATGCATGCGTTTTTCTTGATCTCAGGTTTTTTTGGTGCACTACTTTATGAGCGCAAGGGTCCAAGAGAAATGATCCGTAATCGGTTTAAGAGAATTTTCTTGCCCCTTATTATTTTTCTTTGGCCGATATATATACTCAATATTCTAGGAGGAGAGTTTGCTAAATATCAAAACCAAGGACTGGGCATCATTCAGTCCCTTGATAATAGTTTAGGCATATTTTATTCTGCTGAAGGATTAATTCCTTGGCGTACAGATCACTTATGGTTTTTAATGTATTTATTTTTCATGTCTATTATTGCGTTTCTCGCAAAACGTATATTTAATAAGGTAAACTTTCTAAATGGTAGGCTAAATAAAACAATTAGATTATTATTTATTAGGCCATGGCTAGGTACATTTTTATTTTGTTCTGCTTATGGTGCACTTGTGGGCATACTCCATATTGACCAGGCACAGACAGGGGTGGCGTGGCTCTATTGGGTTTGGTTTCTTATTCCTGGTGGTATAAAAACATTCATCGCCTTTAGTTTTTTCTATTTCATCGGCTGGCATATTTATTATCATCGTTCAATCCTGGAAAAATTGAATATTAAAAAGCAGCTAACTATGGTTATTGCATTTTTTCCTCTAGCTATTATTCTAGCATATAATCTTGTCAAATTTTCTGACAGTCCATACCCACAGATGAATGTTTTTTTTCAGGGCACAGAGAGTGAACTCGATTCTAGATATAATGTTACATTTAAAGTTGATCTTTCTGGATTTGATTTTGACCAGTTTGAGGAAGATGATTTAGAGTTTAGAGGTGTATTTTTGCAGGGGGAATTCAATGGCTGGTGTGGTGAATGTAATAAAATGGCCGATGAAGACGGAGACCTAGTCTTTATGAAAACAATTGAAGTTCGCAAAGGTTTCCACGAGTATATATTTACTGTTAACGGTTGGGAAGGTCTTATGCTTGAAAAATGGGACTGGCTAGGCGGTGCAGACCTTGATACAGAGTGCGATGCGATACCAGGTGATAACGAAGGGACATATGGCATTGATGTAGTTGATAAGGATATCACACTAGATGCTGTATGCTGGAAGTCTTGTGAGGACTGTAGCGGCGACCTAGTTTACTCTACACAAATCTCCAAGGGAGAGCATTCAAAAAGAAGGATGTATGATAAAGTATATTACTTCCTATGGAATTTTTTAGTTCCTCTTCAGGTGATGCTTGTCTTGGCCTTGTTTGTAAATCTATTAAATGGTGAGTCTAAGAGACTTAGATATATTAGTGACGCATCATACTGGGTTTATATTATACACCTTCCCCTGACTCATTTTATTCCGGGGCTTTTTCACCAAAGCAGCATGAATGTATTCTTAAAGTTTACGATAACCTCAGCCATTGTTACAGGAATCTGTTTTGTGACCTATCACTATCTGGTCCGATCAACTCTTATTGGACAAATTCTAAATGGTAGAAGATATTCTATTAGATAACAAACTAGATCATGCTAGCAGGATATTTGTTTGATCGGTAATTTGTCCATAACAAAAGTGATCTGCTTTTAAAAGGAGAAAAATATTATGGGGAATTATATCAACTGGACTGAAGAAGAGTTTAAGGCCTACCTATGTATTTATGCGGCAGAATCAAACTTTGAGTATCACATAAAGGAGCAGAAACTTATAGAATCAAAGTTTAGTCCTGAAACGATTAATAAGATCAATGAGGAGACGGGTGATCTGAATGATTACCAACGGTCTCATATTATTGTAGAATATGTTAAGTCAAAAGACTATAGCCAGGCGCAGATAAAGAAGATGTTGGCCGAGATGAAAGAGGTCTATCTTTCTGATGGGAATTTCGATAAATATGAGCAGTCAATATTTAATATGCTCAAAAAAATTATGAAAGCATGAGGGTATATAAGACTAATCTGGACAATCATCCCAGGGGCCCCAGGAGTTCTGATAAGAAGAAGGCTGTTATGATCGGTGCCACAGGCGCAACCGGGAAACAGCTATTGAGACAGTTAATAGATAGTGACCAATGGGTGAAAATTACCTCTGTAAGCAGAAAGCCTGTGTTAAACGGTAAAGGCCATGAGAAGCTGAATGAAATTGTTATTGAATCTTTCGACAGTCTAGTATCTACCGCAGACGCGTGGACAGATCATGATGTTTTTTTCAATTGTATCGGCACAACCAGAAAAATTGCTGGTGGAGCGAAACAGTTTGTTGAAGTTGAGTTTGGCATATCTCTAGCAGCCGCTAAACTGGCGCACGAGGCCAGAATACCACAAGCCAGTGTTATATCGGCCGCTGGCGCAAACGCGGACCAGTGGGCACCAGAGTGGATTCACCCTCTTTTATATACAAAAACTATTGGGCAGAAAGAAGAGACTGTTAGGAAGCATTTTTCTTTTAAACATGTGACCCTGTTCAGGCCCGGAATGCTTATAAGAGGCTATAATAAAGGCTCCTCTTTTCATCGGTTTTTTGATTCGACGAGTCTTGGCCTTCCTGTTGGCCTTTTAGCATCGGCGATGATACGTGATTCTGAGTCCATCAGTAAAGATACAAAAAAAGATGAGCCACTAGTATATACTGGCAACGGCTGTATTAAATCATCTATTGATGCCTAGGCCACCAAAACCATCCCGACTTTAACAGTATTCCAATATTTCAAATGACTATCTATCGTAAGTTAAACAATGGATAATTCATGTAATTGGCTAGCCATATGCGATTAACCATTATTGCAATAGTGACTTATTCTTTTATTTTCTCGATAGATCTACCCACGGATACCCTTAGACAAAGAAATATTCAAGCGATTCCACTTAGTGAATTTCCTGAGTCATCTAATTTGATGAGAGATCCAAATGACCTGATTGGGAGTTGGAACGTAATGAGTGAATATTACTCATCTTATTTTGAGGTCTCATCTGACAGCGCCCAGACAGTGCCCAATCCTGGTCAGGTTCATGGTTATATTTCACATGGGAATGGCGTAACCATACAAACGCCAACGGACACCGCAGAGTTGAACTACTCCTATATGGATAGTGGTGCAATAGATCTGGTTTTTAGTAATGCTTGGGGTGGAATATTTAATGAGACGCCAGGTAAAACTTTTATCATATCAAACACGCCGATAACGCAAGAGGACAGGTGGGTTAACCCCATTTTGTCTCAGTTAAATACTTATTATAACACATCAGATTATGTTTCTCTGGTCCTTGATGCATACGCGGGTGGTACCTATCCGAGATATCTTTATACCACTACGATAACTCAGTTTGCTGCTTTTGGTGCGGCATCTCCCGTTCCCATGCATTTTCTTCATGTCTGGCGAGATGAGAACACGGTTGAATTCTATTTAGGTAGTTTTAGTTTGGATGATACAACGGCAATTATGTTTAGTGATAATGTGGACTATGAAAATAAAAGTGCACACTTTGATTCTGTGATTGTGTCCATACCAGAATATTTAATATCTAATATAGTGACTGACTCTATCGGCTTTATGGTTGATGGAAATCTCGAGCCAGATTCTATTTTGATACCCATTGACTCATCGGTAAATGCGCTGGACTATTATATGCAAAGACCATTAGTTATTAATGATCCGTATGCTGATTATGTGACATGGATATTTGATGATGACTATACAGGAAATCAGATCACTAGTTACATTAATATTGGCTGGAACAATGTAATTAACACCAATAGAGATACGATATCGATATCATGGGAAATTATTGAGGACTCTCTACTAATTGTTTTAGATCAGGATGATTCTTTGTTTATGTCTTATGGTCTAATCTCGGATACATTATACTTTGATGGTGATTTTATTTTTTGTGATCATGGCGTGTGCAATGATACCATTCCATCATTTAATTCTTTAGATACTCTCGATGCTGATTGGTTTGAGAATTTAACCGGATTATCCAGCATTAGTCATGCGAGTATGACCTATGGTATGAAAATGAAGAACGTAATTAATGATGCCCAGATTATGTTAAGCCCTAACAGCCAGCTATTATTTCCGACCTATTCGGTAGGCAGTTCAAGCCATATGCTTCATTTTTTTAGTGCAGGCCTGGATTCTCTTTATTGGTCTGTTGAAGAGCCCAGCGAGTCATGGATAAGTATGGATACATTATCTGGAATCTTAGCGCCTGATTCGATGCAAACTCTGACATTTACAGTCAATGGTGAGGCTCTTGCAAGCGGTACCGAATATCCTATTGATATAATAATCCAGTCAAATGATATTGATAACCCCGTCACTGTGTTTCCAATAACGATACAGGTAAACCCGCCAGATCTTTTTATGGTTGGTCTAAACAATAATAGTTTTACAATTGCAGAGGATGATACACTTGAAACAGTATTCTATGTTATTGGCCCACAGGGCAATACCACATTTAGTATATCTGGTGACACCAGCTCTGTAACAGGATATGCTGTCATTGACGATGAGTACATTCCAAACTCTGTTAGTAATTATAGTCTCAGAGCTACTTTGTTTGTGGTCCCGGATCACAATTGGTATGGAGAGGCAACAATTTATGTAACCGCCGACAATGAATACGATTACACAGATACCGATACACTTTCAATTGAGGTTACCTCTGTCTACGACCAGATCGTAGAGCCGCAGATGGTTTTTCCTCCCAATGGTCACACGATTTATTTTGAGTCAATGACAGACTCAATATCATTTGTTTGGAACCCTGCAGGTTATCCAGACTTTGAAACTGGTCCTGGTTTTGAGTATAGACTCAGAATAGTTCAGTCGAACGAGATCGGCAATATCCCCTATAATTATACTGATTTAACGGATACCACCTTTACATTTTTTCCAGATTCGTCTACCTATTCAGGACAGAATAATAACTATATATGGTCTTTATATACGACTGAAGAGAATCTTCCTGAGGTGCTTAGTGGTCAGGGGGGAGTATTCTTTGTTATTCTGCCAGCGATGAATATTGGGTCAAACGAAATCCCAAATGAATTTATGTTCTACAGTGCATTTCCGAATCCGTTTAACCCAAGTACAACAATTCGATTTGATCTTCCCGAAGATTCTTTTGTAAGGATAAATATTTACGATATGATGGGGCGTAAGGTAAAAACATTGATAAATGACAATATATCTGTGGGGAGGAGGTCAATTTCTTGGGATGGAACAAATGATCTGAACCAACCTGTTTCTGCTGGGACATACTTTTATACGATAAGAACAGATCGTTACTATCAAACAAAGAAGATGATATTATTAAAATAGTTGGACAAACTTTTATATACAGAATGCTAATATGTTATTTGTAAATTAATTGAGAATAATGATCAATAAACACATAGAAAAATCATAAAGGTTTTTATAATATGAAACACATTTATTTGATCTTAGTGTCTTCTTTTCTTGGAAATATATTATTTTCACAAGATGGCAATATTCCCACTAATCTTCAGATCGATGCTGCATCCGTAGGTGGTGTCTCACTCTCATGGGATGTTCCTGCTAATTTTAGAAGGAATTGGGTCACCCACTCAAACCTTAACTATCAGGGAGGTATTGGTGCTCCGCCAGTTGAACATTTTGTTTGTCAAAAGTTTCCCGATTCCTTGCTCTCCAACTACCACGGAATGTTATTAAAAGAGCTTGCTTTTGTTCCATCTTTAGACACTGATAATGCATCATATCAGCCCCTTGTTTTTGAAACAGATCCTGATAATCCTATTGATAGCATACCAGATATTTGGGGTCGATCAAATTTGGTTCTTAGTGCTCCATCTCGATCCATTGGAGATGGAAACACTGTTCAAGGAGCGTGGAATACTATGGAGCTTAAGAATCATGTGCAGGGTTATTCTTTAGAAAATGATATTGATCCTTCAACCCATATTGTTGACAGTACTAAGACTTTATGGTTTGGATATTGGCTTTATGATTATGTTTTGTATCCAGCTGGCGCTGATGTCGGACCCGCTAACGAAGGACTGGGAAATGTGATCATTTGGTGCCCCGTCTCTGGTTGCTTTGAGTCTACATTAAATGAATCTGCTGCTGAAGGTTTTACCCTTGATTTCGATTGGTTAATGGCTATTAGTTTAATGTCTATAGATAGCACAGCAGGTCTAAGGGAAAGATCGATAACATTATCAAATAATGAAACAAATTATACTGTGAATTCTGGTTCTGTCTCTATTAGCCATAGTGTCAATAATCAATTTATCATGGAATCAGGACCGATTAGAAATATCATTCTTGAGCCGCTAGATGATATTTCAAGAGATGTTTCAAACTATTTTATCTTTGAAAACGATCAGGTGGCTGATGTCGTCCAGCCTACATATATGGATTTTAATACATCAAATAGAGAGCAGACTATATTAGGTGAGAGAGAACCTGGCTATTATGAGTTTTATGTAAAGGCACAGACTGCCGATGGTTTATCAGATCCATCTAACACGGTATCAGTTGATATCATTAATAATGTTCCTAGTGCATTTTCACTCATAGCACCTGAGGATAGTTCATTAGTTTCCGTAAATCAGTCAACTATATCTAATACAATAAACTTTATCTGGACCAACTCTGTGGATACGGATGGTCAAGAATTATATTTTACATTTGATATTTGTACGGCGAGTGGCGATTTGGTCTGTTATGATACTACGATGACAGAAAGAATTTATCAGCCTACGGCTCAGGCTATTGTAGATAGTCTGAATCTGGCTAGTGGTGATAATCTTTTATCCTGGTCTGTTTTTGTGACAGATGGGATGGATACTGTTTTATCAGATGATAGTGTAAGATATCTAACTCTTGCACTAGAACAGCTTGATACCCAGCCAACAAGTATTCAACCAAATAGGATTAGCCTAAATCAGAATTATCCGAATCCGTTTAATCCGGTAACAAAAATCACATTTGAGCTAGCTAAATCAGAGTTTGTAAGCTTAAATGTGTATGATGTTAACGGAAACCTGGTCAAGAATCTGATTAATAGGGAAAAGGTTCCAGGTGAATATGATGTTAATTGGGATGGTACAAATAAGGCCAAGGAGAACGTCGCCGGAGGTGTGTATTTTTATCGTATTGATACGGATTCCTATAGCTCTACAA
>CAJWMI010000025.1 GCA_913043185.1 uncultured Fidelibacterota bacterium
GTTAAAGTAATTGGGGCACTATCAGTAACATTTCCACTGGTATCATATGACCTAATTGTAATCACATATGATCCATTTTCAAAAAGGGTTGTATTCCACTCAAGGGAATATGGTTCGGTAGTATCTGTAATTGAGGTGGCAACACCATTTATCCATAATTCAACTTTTTCTATCGATTCATTATCTGTAGAAACACAACTTATTGAAACCATCCCAGATACTAAACCTTCTGCAATGAATGTTATAGTTATGTTGGGTGGTGTTGTATCATACTCACAACTTTCATCATCATATGTTGCAGTATTTTTAAAGTTGGTTGCCAATGAATCTGTACATCCACAAATATTATCTCCACCTGAAACTCCTGCGCAATCTTTAGGCTCTTCCTCACATCCCCAAAACCCAATCAATAAAACCATAAATAGAATTGCCCATGTGCTAAGATTAAATAATGCTAAAGTGTTACTTAGAATTTTCATTTTGTATTTGATATACTATAGACCAATTCTATATTAAAAAATTAAATATTCATCTAAAATAATTACACTACAATATGTGCACCTTAAGCCATTATTCCTTAACCAAAACTGGGACAACTATTTTATGCTTATATAAATAAGCTAGTCAAATGAAGTAAAAAACCCTAATGCGGAATAGGGGTTTATGTTCTATAGAAGTGTTGCGGAGAGGGAGGGATTCGAACCCCCGAAACGCGTAAACGTTTACACGCTTTCCAAGCGTGCGCCTTCAGCCACTCGGCCACCTCTCCTGACAGTATAATTTATACTATTAGTTAGCGATTATAAAAAAACCCCAACATCTGGCCGGGGTTTTCTAGATCAAAATATTCTATTGTGAGTACTTATTCTTCTTCATCTTTAGAATCAGAAACAGGCTGATCTTCTGCCGCTGCCGCTTCATCTACAGCATTTTCCATATCAGCTTCTGTCACATCTTGACTCTTACCTTCTTTTGATTCAGATTCTTGTTGGTTAGACTCAAATTTAGAAAGATCAATATCAACCAGATTCACAGCCTCATCCATACGCTTAAGCGCTGAATCAAGATTTTCACCACCTCGAAGCTTAATCATTTGCTCATTAAACCTCCAGAACCCCGTCTTTTCAGATTTTATACTTTTAACATACTTGACCATGACAGCATCCGCACTATCGCCCCTTCTACTTGCCTTATCCGCAAAGCTCTTTTGTTTTTTTGCCATTATTTGATTATCCTAAAAATTTTTGCTGGCGAATTTAGTTTCTAAAAACAGGAAGTTCAATGAGTTAGAATTATTACCGTTCTTACTTATCCCTTGTCCGCTGCTGCCTTTTTTCTAATTTAGCAGTGGCTAATTTTCTCATATCAACAACACTATCATGTTCATCAACAATCTCGACACCAAGTAGAGTCTCTATCGCATCCTCAAGAGTGATTAATCCGGTCGTTGTGCCAAACTCATCAGAAACAATAAATATTTGTTGCCTGCGCTTTACAAACTGATCTAGTATATCAGAAACAGAATCTTTATCACCAACTGAATGAACTGGTTCCATTAGGCTATGCATCTCAACGTCAAATTTATCCTCTGCCTGTTTATTAACAAGATCATAACGGTGGACAAATCCGATGATTTGATCGAGTGAATTTTCATAAATTGGAATTCTTGAGAACACTAAGGGAGAATACTTATCAACCACTTCACCAACTGTATCTCTTTTTGATAGTGCAAACATAACCGACCGTGGTGTCATTACCTCTTCTGCTGATATATTATCCAGTTTCATTAAGTTTTCTATAATATCCCCCTCTTGGCTATCAATAGCACCTTCATCCTCGCTTAATTCAGCCATCGCGATCAACTCTTCCCTGGAAGCTTTTGACTTATCTGAATCATCTTTCTTGAAAGACTTAGATATCTTTTCACCCACAATAACCATTGGAAAAACAACAAAGATTAATCCCCTGGTCATATAAGCCGTAAAACCAACTAAAGATTTTGTGTAGTTAGCACCGAGTGTTTTCGGTATAATCTCAGAAAAAAACAAAATCGATAGAGTAAGAATAAATGAAGACAGCGCAACCCAGCCGCTACCAAAAACAGAGTAGGTTTGTGCACCAACTCCAGCGGCGCCGACTGTGTTTGCTATGGTATTGATTGTGAGAATTGCCGATAGTGGCCTGTTTATATTTTCCTTTAATGAGGCCATTATCCTGCCTCTGTTTTTCTCTTCTTTAATCAACACAGCTATGTGAGCATGTGATACACTTAGAAGAACAGACTCCAGCAGAGAGCAAATAAAAGAA
The DNA here is from genome assembly GCA_913043185.1 of uncultured Fidelibacterota bacterium. Next base: position 2,308 of record CAJWMI010000025.1, read on the forward strand.
ACCACCAAGGCCGTAAAAAAATAGACGATCAAAGCTGTCATGTGTATATGAATTTAGTCGAGTTTATAATAGAAACAAATTAGGTTCATTTTATAGGAAGTACTTTCCCATGGAGATTAATCTCAGTCTCAATATTAAGAATATCTAAAATGGTTGGTACAATGTCTACCGTTTCCACACGTTGATTAAGATGATGATATTTCCTTCCTTTTCGTGCAAATAAAAGTGGCACATGGGTATCATAATCATATGGACTCCCATGACTAGTCCCATAAGAAGATCGATAGAGATATCCCTCTTTAACAAGAGCAAAAACATCAGCACTTTTTTCAGGATGTATCATATTTTTTAGTCGAATCGTTATTGCATCTTTTTCTTTTGAGGCAAGTATTTCATCTTTCGTGAGTACGGCTGAAATACCATCTACCTTAGGCAAATATTTTTTTATTACTTGGGCTGGCTTATCAATAGAAATATTATTTTTTCTTAAGCGTTCGTGGTTGAAATAAAATCTTACTCCACTTCGCACAAAAAGATTATCACCATACATCTCAGATATTTCATCATTTATCCATTCATATGCCTCTTTCAAGTGTCTCCTGCTTACTCTTCCGCCTTCCATACCAAGAGAAGGTAAATACTCAGGAATCGGGAGCCCACCATGGTCAGAGCTAAGAATAAACTCAATGTATTCTAGTCCCACCTGATGGTCTAAATAATCTATAAATCTCCCAAGCACTAGATCCAGCCTAAGAAAATAATCCATTGCCTCCTGCGAAAATGGGCCATAATTGTGTAAAATATAATCCATTGTAGAGACACCAATACATAATAAGTCGGGATGATTATCTAATCCAAGATCAGCTTTTTCAATAGTAATTTCAGATAGGCCAAATAATTTTTTATCAAACCATGGTGTATCTAAAAATTCTTTTCCAGGATCAACTCCCTCATCAAATGATATTGGAAAAACCGGATTATAAATATTTTTCTTTTTGTCAGTATTATTATTGAGATCATGCTTGTCATCATGGTAAAAATCTACCTCGCCATTAAAATAATCCTGTCTCGAGTATTTGATATAAAAACTATCAGGGAAAATTTTATTCCACACAGAATCCTTGTATGCTTTTAGATTCATGTTGTCATTATACTCATTGACCCATTCTGGAAGAGAGTCTGTATAAAATGTTGATGAAATAAATCTATCTTTATTATTATAATAAAGAGCCATGTCAGGATTTTGTCCTCCTAAAAAAATGGCAGCCCTATCCTTACCTCCTATTGAAAAAACCTTAGACTTTGGGTCTGCGTCTTTAAGCATGTCACCTATACCTTTAGTTATATATCGCCTAATAGATCGTGCGGTACCCTCACCTCCCACCGGATGTGCTTTAAGATCTTCTACACAGTTTACTACTCTGCCAAGATCTCTATCAAAATATTCATTACCCAGAACTCCTCCTGGACCCGGGTAGATTCCCGTACCAATAGCAAAATGTCCAGGGCCAGTGACTGTATAGCCATGCTGCTGATAGGCGCTATCAAAGACAACGCTATTTTCTAATAGCCATTTAAAACCACCAGTATAAAGACTCTCAAATCGGCTTAAATGATCAGGCCTCATTTGATCACCAACAATTAAAATAATAAGTCTAGTAGGCTTATGATTATCACAAGAAACTAGTAAAAGTAATGAAAGTAGAAGCCCTACTTTTCTTTTCATTAACTAGTAACCTTCAGGAATCTTCTTTTTCCGACCTTTAGTATTCTTTCTTTTCCAGGAGAAATTTTTTGCTGAATATCGCTTACTACTCCACCATCTAATCGAACGGCAGACTGCTTTATCATTCTACGGGCCTCACTCTTACTATTTAGCAAACCAGAGCCCACAATAATATTTACCAATAGGCATTCTTCATCTATCTTATATTCATCTATAACATCGGGCATACCTTTCGAAACGGTAATATTATTAAAATAATTTTCAGCCTCAATCGCTTTATCTTTATCATAATACAGTTCAACAATTTTTCTTGCTAGATCTCTTTTTATTTCCATCGGATTTATTGAGCTATCGCTTAATTTAGTTTTTATGTCTTCTAAAACGGTTTCATCAGCATCAGCCGCAAGCGTATACCAAGATAGCATAATCTCATCTGGAATCGATAGGGTTTTTCCATAGATATCATTGGCCGTATCTGATATCCCAATATCATTACCATAAGACTTAGACATTTTCTCTACTCCATCCGTACCCGCTAAGATTGGCATCGTAAGAATACATTGAGGATCCTGACCAATATCCCGTTGAAGATTTCTTCCCATAAGCAGGTTAAACTTCTGGTCTGTACCTCCTAGCTCAATATCTGACACAAGCTCAACTGAGTCTTGTGCCTGGGCAAGAGGATATAAAAACTCATGAAGTGATATTGGGACTTCTGAGTCATACCTCTTTGTAAAATCATCTCTCTCAAGCATCCTGGCTACGGTCGTAGAGCTAGCAAGTTTTATCACATCTGAAAAATTCATATTATCTAGCCATTCTGAATTATAATTAACTTTAAGCTTATTCATATCAAGTATTGCTTTAGCTTGATTAAGGTATGTTTTTGCGTTCCCTCTGGCCTCTTCTAGGGAAAGCTGTGGCCGCGTTTTATTTCTGCCTGAAGGGTCACCAATCATTGCGGTAAAATCACCTATGACTAGAACCGCCTGGTGGCCCAGATCCTGAAAATGTCTGAGTTTCCTTAGCACAACACTGTGCCCTATATGTAAATCTGGCCTGCTTGGATCACAGCCAAGCTTCACGATTATTGGTTTATTGGTTTTAATCGATTTTTCAAGCTTAACACGAAGCTCTTCTTCTGGAATAATCTCCTCAGCCCCTCTTTTAATCAGCTCTAGCTGTTTATCTACTGATAAAAATTTCATTTACTTCTTTTCAACTCCCTTTGAATTTCTCTTTCAATATCTCTTCGTTTTTTGGTGTCGCGCTTATCATATAATTTTTTTCCCTTTGCTAGGCCTATCTCTACCTTGAGCCAACCACGCTTATTAAAATAGAGTTTTAAAGGAACCGCTGTGAGGCCCTTTTCAGCAAGTTTTTGACCTATTTTTAGTATTTCATTTTTATGTAAAAGAAGCCGCCTGTTTCTAACAGGTTCATGACCATTAAATCCCGTGTGGCTGTAGGAACTAATGTGTGTCCCAACCAACCAGGCTTGTCCCTTTTTAATGAGTATATAACTTTCTTTTAGACTCGCTTTACCTTCCCTCAGGCTTTTAACCTCGCTCCCTAAGAGCTCAAGACCGGCCTCAAAAGTCTCAATAATCTGAAACTCATGGTATGCCTTCCTATTAGTCGAAACCGTACTTTTTTCCATAAATATGAGCTTCTTAAAATACATTCCTAGTTCTAATCTGTCCAAGTTTATTCCTTGATGCTTGATACAGCATACTATTATTATTCGCAGCAATATTTATGCCCGGGTGGCGGAATTGGTAGACGCGCACGGTTCAGGTCCGTGTGTCCGAGAGGACGTGCTGGTTCGAATCCAGTCTCGGGTACATAAAAGCCGACAGATGTCGGCTTTTTTTACTTATCTGTTTAAATTTTCCTATGAAAATATTATTGATTGAGCCATACTATACAGGATCTCACCGTCAATGGGCTGAGGGATATAAAAAATATAGTGGGCATGAAATAAAAATTATTTCTATGAAGGGCCAATTTTGGAAATGGAGGATGCATGGAGGCGCTGTAACCCTCGCAAATCAATTCCAACAACTCGGATGGATTCCTGACTATATATTAGCCTCAGATATGCTTGATCTTTCAACTTTCCTTTCTATAACACGAAAAATATCATCCAATATTCCGTCTGCAGTCTATTTTCATGAGAACCAGCTATCATACCCGTGGAGCCCTAATGATAGAGACATTGAAAAAAACAGAGACACTCACTATGGGTTTATAAACTACGCATCGGCACTTGTAGCAGATAAAGTTTTTTTTAATTCAGAGTTTCACATGGTTTCTTTTAAAGGAGCATTGAAGAAATTTTTACATAATTTTCCAGACCACCGTGAAGCTTCCACCATAAATAAAATACATAATAAATCTAGAGTACTTCACCTGGGTTTAGATTTAAATCGCTATGATAAATATATTACCAAGAACGAGGGGTCGCCTATAATTCTTTGGAACCACCGGTGGGAGTATGACAAAAACCCTGAAACATTTTTTAAGATTATTGGACAATTAAAAAATGATGGATGCGACTTCAGGCTTGTAATACTAGGAGAAAATTTCAGTCAATCTCCAGATATTTTTAATAAGGCAAAAAAAATATTTAAAAATAGGATACTTCACTGGGGCTATGTTGAAAGTATTAAAGAATATGCAACATGGCTGTGGAGGTCTGATATTATTCCGGTGACTTCAAACCAAGAATTTTTCGGTGCTAGTGTAATGGAAGCGATCTATTGTAATACTTGGCCCATCTTACCTAATAGACTGACCTATCCAGAGCTGATCCCTGCTGAGTTGCACCATGATCATATTTACCTAGATAATGAAAATCTATTAAAAAAAATCAAATGGGCTCTTGATAATATTAATACGATAAGAAATTCAAAAATTAGTAAAGTAGCAGAAAAATATAATTGGAAAGAAATGGCCAAAGTTTATGACCAAACTATTTGTACTAACAAAGTGTAGTCTATGTTTTTATTTTATCATCGAAATGGGATTCAAGAAATTTTAACCTGTCATCGCTGAGACCTAAAGTTTTTGCCTGAAAGGACAACATTCCTCTTTCCTTTTCAGTTATAATTCCATCGGCTATTGCTAGCTCATATGCATCAAGATAAGTCTTATCATTTTTAGTTAAAGATTCTGGCATCAGAGCACCAGAAATCCTGTTCAATATTGTAAGTATAGGTCTTCTAAGTATGATCATAGGCACACCAATAATAATACTACCGATCCATCCAAAGCCTAAAAGAGATTCCATGGTCTCAGAGGTGATCAATAACAAAATACCTCCTATCGCCGCAAATACTGCATTTGAAAATACAGACCTCAATCTCTGGTCAATTCCAAGAATCTCATTTTTTAAGATTGCATAGGTAAACATTACACCCTGAAATAAAGCGGTAGCCAGAATACTAAGTGTAAAACCATATAGTCCTACCATAAAAATACCTACCTTATATTCCTGACCAAGATATATGGAAACATCAGCCAGGTTAATCCTGCCAAACTGAGCTAATAGAAATATCATAAACGCTACTGCCGTACCCTGGAATATTGTTTTTCCCGTAAAACCAATAAACATCGCTCTTGCCTCTGCCACTCTTTCCATATTCGATCCCGAACTTTCTAGATTTTTTTGGGCATTTTTCATGAAGAGTAATGAAATAAAAGAAAAGAGTACTTGGGACCAGACCAGCAAAATACTAATAGGAGTGCTTTCATTAATAAAATATGCAAAAGGATGATATTCAGGTGTATCAAAGCAAGATGTCTGATAGTCAGGATCTTGGATGGGGTAAGACTCGTAAATAGGCTGCTCCTGAGTAGATGTTAAACACTTCACATAGTACATATTACCAAATGCATTTCCAATGCCATCATTAGATCTGATTATCGAGAAAACGATTAAGAATGATATAACAGGTAATATCCAGTAAATATTATTTCGAACCTTCTTATTATTCATAAATCCAAAAAACTTGACCGGATAAAACGCACAGACAGAGACATATAACAAAAGAGACAGGACCAGAAAGAAATACCAGACTACCCTTACATTCTGGAAAATGGGCATCATTTCTGGACCAAAAGGATAAAGATACTTCCAATCAAAACTGGCTTTAAAACCCTCAGCAACCAATAGCAAAAACATGAACCTATTTTCTGCGGCTGATGGCCTAGCACGAAGAATAAGGGAAGCTAGGATAAAAAGATAGATCATAATAAACAATCCAAGCCAGGAGAAGATAATAGAAATCCCAATGGTCTCTCCCTTGAAAAGATCAATATTAGTAAGCATTCTTACATAATAATCACCAACATTTTGCATACACTTATTTTCTCAGTTTTTTACTGTTTAACTATAGCCTATAAGCTTATGATTAAATATTCATCATATCTAGCACAAGCCTGATACCCCAGCCGGTTGCACTTCCTTTTGGGTTAATGCTGTCCGGCTTTGCTCCCCATGCTGTTCCTGCAATATCAAAATGAACCCAAGGAATTTTATCACCAACAAATTCCTTTAAAAATGCACCTCCAGCGATAGAACCTGCCTGCATCGGAGCACCTGTATTTTTTACGTCCGCTATATTACTCTGGACTTGTTTACAATATTCTGACCACAACGGTAGCTCCCATACTTTTTCGCCTACAGAATTTGAAGATTTCTTTACTTCTTTCATCAAATCATTATTGGTTCCCATTACTCCTGCAGCAATGTGTCCTAGCGATATTAAAACTGCTCCAGTTAATGTAGCAAAATCGAGTATATACTCAGGATCATAGTGTTTAGACGCATAAGAGAGTCCATCTGCAAGAATTAACCGACCTTCAGCATCAGTGTTCAATACCTCAATAGTTTTGCCATTATATGCAGTCAGAATATCCCCGGGCTTGTATGCTTTGGCTCCATTAAGATTTTCTGTAGAGGGAATAATCGCAACTACATTTAATTTAGGTCTTAATATCGCTAGTGCATGCATAACCCCCAGTACTACTGCGGAGCCACACATATCATACTTCATTTCATCCATTTTAGAAGCGGACTTGATTGATATACCGCCAGAGTCAAAAGTTAGACCCTTGCCAACAAGTACTTTCGGCTTATCATTACCACCATAATTGTACTCCAGTATTATAAACTTTGGTGGTTCATCTGTGCCCTGTGCGACTCCGGCCAGTCCACCCATACCCATTTGAGTAAACTCTTCTCTATCAAAGATGGTGAGACTCATGTTGCCCAGATCCGAAATCTCTTTTGCAGCCTCTGCGAGGCGAGTTGGGGTAGTTATATTGCCAGGATGATTAGCCAGGTCTCTGGCAAAACATACAGCAGATCCAATGGCCACACCTTTATTTATTTCGTTCGTAGTACAGCCAATCACACTGACTGATTCTGGTTCAAATTTATTCTTCTCTTTTGTCTTATAATCTAGAAATTGGTAGCTCCCTAAGACTATTCCTTCACCCATAGCCTGACAGCTATCTAAACCAGAGCAAAAACAATCTAAAGCCACTGAATCTGCCTTCTTTGATATGGCCGATCTAAGAGCACTACCTGCAGCAAGACGGACCGTGTCGGAATTAATTTCATCTTTCTCGCCTAGTCCAATGATTGCTACCCTGCGATCATTAACATAAAAATAATTAACCTCACCAATTTTTCCTTTTATATCTCCCACCTTTATAGCGCTGCTGATTGCCCCGCCAGAAGCGTCATCAATATCTGACCCATTTGGTGTCATTGAGTGGTTTTTATATACTCCAATACATAAAAGCGTGCTTTCAACATCACTCAAAGACCCATCAACTATATTTACATTTTTTATATATGACATAGGTTTCCCTTATACATTACAATTAAAACTACAAATTAAAATTACCACCTGTATTTTCTCAATCCAACCATACCTTATTAACCCAACATATTTATAATTAGATGATACTACCTGTATAAGTAATTTCTTCATTACTATATATGACTATTATCAAAATAAAGCCAGAAGAGCGCAGCCCTACACTCATTCTTATGCTAATGTTCTTCTGCATCATAGGATCAAGCATAACCAGCTCTAGTGCAAGAGACACATTTTTTCTTACACAGTTTGACAGATCACTTTTACCTTTAATGTTTGCCGCTGTTGCTGTCACTATGGTTGGTGCAATAATGATATACAATCGTGTTGCATCAAATTTAGATCTTGTCAGAGTTATTTTTCTATCTTCAACATTCTTCTGTCTAACATTATTTATTATTATGCTAAACCTGCGGGGAATAGTTATACCCATTTTCTATGTATGGACAGATGTGATAATCTCGATAACCATACTCCAGTTTTGGCTTTTAGCTGGTGAAATATTCAATCCGCGACAGGCCAAAAGACTTTTTAGTTTCATAGGAATTGGGGGATCTATAGCTGGAATTAGTTCGGGATATTTAATCAGACCGTTTGTCAAGAACTATGGCGCAGAAAATCTTTTAATCCCGACAATAGCAATGATCGCAATGATTTCACTTTTCGCCATGTTTCTTCAACCTTATCGATCTGTAAAATCTGTGACCAAATCTAAGGTAAAAACAACAGTAAAACATAAAACAGTATTTGACCCCTACCTAAAGTCTATCCTGATTATGGTCTGTTCTGCTGCCGTATGCTCTAGAATTATTGAATACCAATTTAAAATAACAGCCGTCAATAGTTATACCGCATCAGAAGAATTAGCAGCTTTTTTTGGAGAATATTATATGGTACTTAATACTTTGACACTGATTATGCAGCTTTTTCTCACAGGATATATCCTACATCATTTTGGAGTCTTAGGAGGTTTACTTTTACTGCCTCTTGGATTAGCTATTGGCTCAATATCATTCCTAGTCATCGCTAATCTGTCAAGTATATTTGCCGCAAGATTGTTTGACCAGGCATTTAAGTTTTCTATTCAAAGTACATCGAACGAGATTTTGTGGACCCCGGTCCAAAAACAAAAAGCCAGACGCGCTAAACCACTCATTGATTCTTCGATTAAGTCTATCGCAGAAGGTCTAATAGGAATAATAATATATTTTATTATTGTTACAAACCTACTACCTAGTGATAAGATTTATCTATTAAGTATCCCCATAGTGTTAATTACTGGTCTTTGGATTTCGAATAATTTCCGTGTAAAGAAAAAATATATCTCTACATTAGAAAGTGCAATAAACCATCGCCACCTAAATCTAGAAAATATAAACCTTGACACAACCGATAGTCATATTGTCAATACGATTGAAAACGCACTTAATGAGACTGATATCAACAAACAATTATTTGCGATTGACCTGATCAAAAATCTTCCGCTTCAGAATTGGAGAAAAACACTAAACAAACTGGTGGAGCACGGCGCCTTTGAGGTTCAAAAACGGCTTCTTATTCTCGCAAGTCATCGAAAAGGTTTTATAGATAAAAAAATACTACTAAACCTATCGAAAGGCGAAGATGAAATAGCTGCATTGGCGATAACTCTTAATAACGATAAAGTACTGGAAAAGTTATTTAGCAAATTGATCAATAATCTTGATCATAACAATGGACATATTATGGCCGCTAGCGCTGTCGGGATTCTCCGAATCAATAAGGATAATGAAAAGGCCAGAACAATATTAAATGATTTCCTTGATGTTAAGGATGAAGAAACAACCGCCTTAGCACTTGACTATCTAAAATCATCAAGCGATCTTTTACCCAAAAATACGCTATACAAGCTATTGTCTCACCATTCTGTAAATATCAGTATTGCAGCGCTCAATGTAGCAGGAAAACGCCTAGATGAATATTACTTACCAGCAATTATCTCAAACTTAGGTAATGTAAAAATTGCACAAAAAGCAAGAACCGTACTTAGGCTATATGATGATATGAGCGTTATTGATGCTCTAAGAATACAACTCAGAGACAGTGGAACACCGCTGAACCTATCAATAGGTATAGCAAGATGCTTTAGTTCATACCCGCAGGCAGATTCAGTCTCTATCTTAAGATCACAACTTAGTCAATATAACCTTGAGCTTTCTATTGCCTGCTCAGATGCACTGTTAAAAATCGCCAAAACAAAAAAAATCGAAGATGATTTTAAGAACCCTTTTTTAATAGAAATAAAAAAGTTTTCAAAACAATATTTTGGTCTCTACTGTTTCATGATGCTAATCCGAAAAAATAAAAAATCAATATTGATCCAAGATCATATAACAACAGAACAAAGAAAATTGGTACACATAATCTTAAAACTTGTCTCGCTTCAGATACCGAATTCACCTATTGACTCTCACATTAAACACATCATCGATAATAGCGACAATGATTTACCTTACATTTTAGAGTTCTTCGACACATCATTTGAAAAAAAAATAAGAAATATTTTAATGCCAATTATTGATCCTGAAATAGATTATAAACGAAAAAATGTTAAGAATGAACAAAAGAAAAACAGCATTAGTACACATATAAAATCCTGGTCAGAATCTTCTCACAATTGGAAATCAGTTATTGCCATAGACTACCTACTAAAAGATGATCAATCACTGGCTGAATTAATTGACTGGAGAAAAATAGTCCCAAGCCCTTTATTGGCTGAAATATTTAATCAATACTCGGATGATCACCTTAGCATCCCTATTACTAAATTTAAAAATGAATCGGAGCAACCTATGTTTACTATTTTAGAAAAAACCATTCTGCTAAAAACTGTTGATATTTTTCAGGATATTCCAGGCGAGTTATTATCCCAAATTTCCCAAATTTCAAGAGCGGAAAACTATGAACATGGCGAAATCATTTTTAATGAGGGTGACGCTGGAGACTCAATGTTTATTGTATTAAGTGGAGAGGTTTCTATAAAAAAAGGGGGGAAACTTATTGCAAAGCTTGAACGAGGTGCATCACTGGGCGAGATGGCCCTACTAGATCATGAAACTAGATCAGCAGATGCGTTGGCTGAAAAAGAATCCGTACTGTTAAAAATAGATCAGGATGTATTTTATGAGCTGATGGAGGGGAATGCAGATATAATGAAACAGATGATTAGACTACTAACATCTCGAATTAGAGAGGCGAATTCTAAACTTGAGCAGAGCCTGAAATAAGGTTCTCTACAACTGCAGGATCAGCCAAGGTTGAAATATCTCCCATATCATTGTGATCTCCTTCTGCAATCTTTCTTAGGATCCTTCTCATAATTTTTCCTGAACGAGTCTTTGGCAATGCTGGTGCAAACTGAATCTTATCCGGCTTAGCATGAGGACCGATTTCCTTTACTACAGATGCAACGATGTCTTTATGAATCTCATCAGAGAAATCAACTCCCGTCATCAGAGTCACAAAAGCATAGATCGCTTGGCCTTTAATATCATGTGAAAATCCAACCACTGCTGCCTCTGCCACACCATCTGCTTTACCAATAGCGCCTTCTACCTCGGCGGTACCTATTCGGTGACCAGAGATATTTAAAACATCATCTACCCTGCCAGTTATCCAATAGTATCCATCTTCATCCCTTCTTGCCCCATCGCCAGTAAAATAATAACCCGGAAACTGTGAAAAATATGTGTCAATAAAACGCTGATGGTCACCATAAATTGTTCGCATCTGCCCAGGCCACGATGATTTCAGTGCGAGCAGACCCTGAACATCATTGCCCTCAATCTCTTGGCCATCATCGGTCATCAATACTGGCTGAATTCCGAAAAAAGGAAGTGTCGCTGAGCCAGGTTTTGTTGGCGTAGCTCCTGGAAGTGGAGAAATCAATATACCTCCTGTTTCAGTCTGCCACCACGTGTCAACAATAGGACAACGCCCTTTGCCTACTATTCCATGATACCATTTCCATTCGGGCTCTTTTATCGGCTCTCCCACTGTACCCAAAATTCTTAGGCTTTCCAAATTTCTAGATTTTACCCATGTGTCACCCTCCTTCATTAGTGCACGGAGAGCAGTAGGGGCAGTATAGAACTGGTTTACTTTGTGTTTGTCGACAACGTCCCAGAACCGTCCAAAGTCAGGATAATTTGGGACACCCTCAAACATAATCGTTGTAGCGCGGTTTGATAAAGGTCCGTAAACGATATAAGAATGCCCAGTGATCCAGCCAATATCAGCGGTACACCAATATCTATCACCGTCTTTATAATCAAAAATAATATTATGTGTGTAGGATGCGTAAACAAGATAGCCACCTGTAGTGTGGAGCACGCCCTTTGGCTTACCAGTCGAGCCAGAAGTATATAAAATGAAAAGAGGGTCCTCCGCATCCATATGAACTGGATCACAGTCCGAGTCAGCGTCTTCTATCTGCTCGTGCCACCAGACGTCCCTTCCTTCAACCATATTTATATCAACCCCTGTACGTTTAACAACGACTACTGAGTGGATAGACGGGGTATCGCTCAGTGCGTTATCCGCATTCTGCTTCATCGGTATATTATCTTTTTGGCCTCTTACACCAGTGTCCTGAGTGATCAATAGTTTGCAAGTAGAATCATTGATCCTATCCCGAAGTGAGTCAGCGCTAAATGCACCAAAAACTACCGAATGCACAGCTCCAATCCTTGAACAAGCAAGCATAGCAATTGCAAGCTCAGGAACCATTTGCATATAAATACAAACACGGTCACCTTTATCTACTCCAAGATTTTTCAACACATTGGCAAACTTCTTTACCTGAGAAAGTAGCTCATTATAGGTAAAACGTTTATCCTCTGATGGGTTATTGCCTTCCCATATAATCGCGGTTCTGTCACCGTTACCAGATTCGACATGTCTATCGAGACAGTTATAGCTAACGTTCAGCTTTCCACTTTCAAACCACTTTATCTTTGCCTCTTTAAAATTAAAGTTTCTGACTTTTTTCCACGGTTTATACCATGTGATCCTTTTGGCAATATCAGCCCAAAATTCATCAGGATCTTTAACAGAACTATCATATATATCTTTATACTTTTCTAATGAACTAACGTGAGCAGTGTCTACCCAATCGGCTGAAGGTGGATAAACATTATCCTGTTTCGGCATTAATTTAGTCTCCTAATTAAGATATGCTATACCTCAAGTGTTTGCCTATGTATACACTTTGTGTAGCTACCATCAGCTTGTTCTTTTACCGCAACCATGGTGAACTCAGATACGCAGGCGAGTCTTCTTTGATCGTGTCTGCCCTCTGCAAATGCTTTAACCTCTACATTGATTGAAGTTTTTCCAAGACCTGTAACGACAGCCTCAAAGTTTACCCACTCTCCTACATGGACAGGTTCTTTAAACTCCGTTGCATCAATCGCGCGAGTAACTGCTGCATCTGCTGGTGAGTTTTTTAATATTCTGTGAGCAGCCTTGCTTACTGCTATATCCATCCAAGATATCATCTGCCCACCGAATAGTGTGCCAATAACATTAGCATCTTGAGGCATCACAAGCTGGGAATATCTTACGGTTTCAGGTTTATGTTTCATCAATATAAATGATAAGGCCCCGTCAGCTCACCCTCGAGAAAAGCAATTTTCTCTGAAGAGCACGCCACACCGACGGGGCCTTACGCCACTAAAATTAGTAACCAAATAAAATTTTATGCAATAAAAATCGATAAATATTTATCCATTATATTCATTTGCAATGCGTTCGCCTTCTTCAAAATCTACTCTATATAGGACTAAACCTCCTCCAATAAATAGGGTAACGATTGATACTAAACCCACTCTTACGCTTCCTGTCGCAAGGGTAACAGCACCAAGCAAAAGTGGTCCTAAAACCGCAGAAAATTTTCCAAGCATATTATAAAACCCAAAAAACTCACCCTCTTTTCCTTTAGGCACTAGCCTAGCAAAAAGACTACGGCTTATGGCCTGAATACCCCCTTGAAATAATCCAATCATACCTGCTAACATGAAAAAATGGAACGTTGTGGTCATATAATAGGCCAAGCCGGTGCCTATTGTATAGAAAACAATCGCTACTAATACAGCATTTTTGGGTGTTATTTTAGAGGCAAACCAATTAAATACAAGACCACCAGGAAAAGCTACAAACTGAACAATAATCAATGCTAAGAGCATATCACCTGCCTCAAAACCCAGAGAAGATCCTACTTTAACTGCCATACGAATTATTGTATCCACACCATCCATATAAAGCCAGTATGATAAAAGAAAAGTTCCAATAATTTTCATTTTTTTTATTTCTTTAAACGTTTTCTTTAGCTGAACCCAGCCAAGGCTAACGGCCTCTCCAAAAGAACTACTATCATTATTTTTTTTCTCAGGCACAAATAGGAAAATAGGTATTGAAAAAACAGCCCACCAGATTGCTACGGTGATAAAAGATAAGCGTATTGCCGTGGTCGAATCAGGAATACCAAACCATTCAGGATTCTGGTACATTAGAATATTCACCACAAACAAGATTCCACCACCTAAATAACCAATTGAAAAACCTAGTGAGGATACAAAATCAAGCTCATCTTTTTTAGCAACGGAAGGTAATAGAGAATCGTAGAATACATTCCCACTAGAGAAACCGATACACCCCACGGCATATAAAATGGCGGCTAGCTGCCAGTCACCTTGTTCAACAATCCATAATAATGATGTTGCCAGAATACCTAAAAATGCAAACGTAAATAGAAACTTTTTCTTTGTTGATCCAGTGTCAGATATTGCACCTAAAAAGGGGGCCATTGCGGCAACAACCAGGGAGGCAATCGAATTACTGAGGCCTAGATAGAAAGTGCTCTCATCGACAAACTCTGGATTAGACCAGTATTTCTCAAAAAATATTGGAAAAAAACCTGCCATTACGGTTGTGGCAAACGCAGAATTTGCCCAGTCATATAGCGTCCAACTGATTACTTTCTTTTTATCCATATACTACCAACCTTGTAAGTATGTAGTGATTCCTGAATATAATTTATATCCATCAAACGTATTATTTGCACTAATTGTTTTTCTGACTCCCAAAACTAAGTCAAACGATAAAGGGCCAATGCGCTTTTTTGATTTTGAGTTTAATACCCATGCCTCTGCACATATATCCCACCTACTGTTGGCTGAGTCGTAGCCTTTATGTTTTTCCATCCACTTGTCCCAGCCTTTGTCTAAAGAAGTGTAATCATCTCTAGATTTAGAAACCGTTCTTGATTCAAACTTTAGGAGCAGTTTGTCTTTTGAAACTTCAAACTCATATCCGACTACACTTTTTAACCATCTGCCTTCTTTAAGCTTATATGTCTCCCCTACCTTACTGATTATTGAATCCGGGTTTGTGTGAGCACCAGCAAATAGATTTATTGGAGTATATAATAGCTCTGGAGAGCTTGATATTATATCGATAGCACCATAAACTCTCGAGCTAGATTTATTATTCCAGTTATAGCCTCCATAAAGGCCCAAGCTTAGTCTACTAACGCCTGAGCCTATATTTAACTGTGTGAGTTGTTTTGAGCCTACTTCTTTAAACGGCTCTATCGTAAACCCAAATGGTATAGACAAAAATACACGTCCGTATAACACGCCTGCCTTATTACTAGTCCAGGATGGTTCTCCTTTTAAAAGTGCAGTGACACCTAGTGAAATATCATTGATCCCAGAAGCTGACCTTAGAGATGGTACATAGTAGGACTGAAGACTATCAAACGTAACCGTGTCACCATATGAAAAACTTGGTGGCATAAACCGAGGATCTATAAAGCCTATTGAAAAGGGTTTATTTCCTGCATGAAGTGCCCAAAGCACAGAATGGCTACCCTCAGTGGTGTAAAAATCATCATATATCATTTTTAGTGTGTCTCTCGTGCCTGCTGGGAGCGTAATAAAAGTAATGGTCTGGAAAAACGAATCTATCTTAGCCATTGCATTATTGTGATAGTCTACCAGATTATCCACACCATACACGCGATCAATTGTCGCTGAGGCATTATACTCTTCTTTTAGAGAAAAAGTATTTGGAACAATAACGCTTAGCATCAGCTCATTTGATACGCCATAGTCTATTCTAAATTTTCGTCCTTTTTCTTTACGTTTTTTTAATTCAGTAAGCGTTCCATATGGTATGGTTGTACGTGTCGTATCATAATATCCCGCATTGAACACTGGAAGATTAGTACCATTTATTACATTAAAATTTGTTAGATAAGATTCAATAGTAACTAAATCATTTATGGGCATATCTCCCATATGGTATAGATCATGTGCTCCATTGAAAAAACCTAAATCATTTTTAGTTTCATCATCAAAATAGGATCTGCCAAGACCTCTCATATTAAACTCTTGACCCTTCAACTTCAATTCACCGATTGCAGAATAATCACTAAAGGTAATTCTAATAATATTTGCTGGGACAGTAGGTAAAATCTGCCCAAAGCATCCTGCTATGAAAAATATTAATGCTATTTTTTTCAATTTTAATATAGTAAGAAGGTGTCTCTGAATTTACTGAACTCTATCTCATCATGCATATACTGTGGCGATAGATAGCCAGGTGGTTTCTTTTGTGCAACAAACAGTCTTAACTGATTAGAACCAAATAACCTGTCAATGTAACCATGAGCTTCCCACTTGAATTCTCTTGGATGCAGCTGACTAATAAGTGTAATAATGGATGTTGCTGTCTCCAATGGCTTTACTAGTTTTTTATCAGAAATAGAAACTTCTATTCCACTGCATTGCCTTCCATTATACTTTGGTACGCGATTATAATAGGGCGACCCTTTTGGCCTAAACTCAACCTCTTTGAACTTGACCCCAGGAAGGTTTAGCATATCTAATTTTTCTATGAAAAATTTTGTAGCAAGCCATGGGGTTCCAAAGCTTAGATAAGGTGTATCTGTTCCAAAACCAACATTTATATTGGTTCCTCTAAATAAATCCATTCCAGAATACATAATTAGAGTATTTAAATCTTTTATATAGGGCGCAGGCTTTTTCCATGGAAGCTGGGTCTCATCAATGTATTGTTCTCTTTTCCAGTTTGCCATTGGAACTATACTCAGGTCAACTCTTTTTAAATCTTTCACCCAACCCATCTCGTTCACCATCAATAATAATTCTCCTATTGTCATTCCATGACGAATAGGGACTAAGTGATATGCCTCAAAAGATTGGTATTCTTCTCTAGGAAGAGGTCCTTCAATTTTTAGTCCACCAAGCGGGTTTGGCCGGTCTAAAACAACAACCGGAATCTCATGCTCACTTGCAGACTCAAATAGTTTCGTTATGGAAGAAATAAAGGTTGTATACCTTACCCCGGTATCCTGGATATCTATTACGATGATATCGAGTTTTTTCATTATCCAGTCTGGAGGATATAGACTACGTTCAAAAAGATTAAATACTCGGGCACCACTAACTGGATCTACACGCTTGTTTCCAATCAACTTAGCTCTTTTATCATCCATCCCCCATATCCCATGCTCGGGCTCAAAGATTGCTTCAATATTAACGTCATCCACATTACTCAACATATCAAGAAGATGTTTATTATTTCTATTGACAGCAGTGTGGTTACATAGGATTCCAATGTTTCTACCATGCAACAAATCAAAATCCATCTGCTCTAAAATATCAAGACCGGTGTATACATGATTAAAAAAAGAAAGATCCGGAACACTTACTATGGATGAGTATTCAAATCTGTTATCACTTGCTCGTGAACAACAAAAAAGAATGAAAAGTATTAAAACCGGTCTAAATAAAATATTCCTCATACCGTTATAGTTTTATTTTCCTGTTTAGTTATGTAGAGGCCTAAATATACTATAAGCCCATTAATTATTAGAATCTCAAAGCCAATAGAAAAATAGTGCTGTAGTATATAACTCAATATTGGAGATATAACCGCAACATAAGGTACTAAACGATCGGTCGCTCTATATTTAGTAAATAATCCAAAAGCATATAGACCCAAAAGAGGTCCATAGGTGTATCCTGCTACACTGAAAATCGAGGATATAATACTTTGATCATTAATTATATTGAGAATCATAATAACTACCATGATTACAACAGAAAACATAATATGTACAATCTTACGTTTTGTAATACTATCACGGTCACTATCCTCAAGATTTAATATGTCAACGCAGAAAGAAGTTGTCAGAGATGTTAGCGCAGAGTCAGCACTTGAGTAGGCCGCTGCAATTAACCCTAAAATAAATATAACAGCGATTGGAACTCCTAGTACACCGCTAAGCGCTACAGCAGGAAATAAATCATCTGGTTTGCTAAAGATGATACCATATTTTCCAGCGATTGAATAGAGTAAAACGCCTAAGGATAAAAACATAAGATTTACAAAAATTAAAATAATACTAAAATAAAACATATTCTTCTGAGCTTCATTTATGTTTTTACAGCTTAGGTTTTTCTGCATCATGTCTTGGTCTAGCCCAGTCATTGCGATTGCAATAAATGCACCAGCCAAAAATCTGCGAAAAAAATGTAGTTCTCCCTCCCAGAAAAACACCGCGGAATAGTCGCTATCTTGGACAAAAGAAACTAAACCGGTATAGTTTATCCCTAAATCTTTTCCAATCAGATAGACTGAAATAATTAAGGCCGATAGCATAAAAATTGTTTGTAGAGTATCCGTCCATATAATGGTTTTTATGCCTCCGCGAAATGTGTATAGCCAGATTAAAAGAATCGTTACAAGTACCGTTACGAAAAAAGGTGCCCCCCAGGATTCAAATACACTTAGGTGCAAAACTCTGGCAACAATATATAATCTAAATGATGCGCCGATTGTCCTGGAAATAATAAAAAATATTGATCCCGTTTTATAAGATCTTGCACCATATCTTTTTTGTAAGTAACCATATATTGATGTAAGGTTTAATCTATAGTATAGCGGCATTAGAACTAGAGCGATGAAGGCATAACCCAACATATAACCAAATACCATTTGCATATAACTAAACTGGCTATCCGCAACCCAACCAGGAACTGAAATAAATGTTACACCGGATAACGAGGTTCCTATCATCCCAAAGGCTACAACGTACCAAGGTGAGGATCTGTTACCTAGAAAAAACGATTCATTACTATCATTTTTTCCAGTATACCATGATATTAATGATAGAAATAAAAAATATAGGATAATACAACTAATTATATAGGCAGGACTCATTACTCTCGATAATAACTATACATAAAGTAGTTCAATATACGATGCTATATGATAACTGATTTTAATTTTTTCTTGCATCATAGATAATTATGAACGACATTTTTTCAACAATTATGGCAGACAAAAAAGAATCAGGAGGCGGTTTTGATAAGACTACTGATTTCAAATGGTTTGGAATTGGTCTTCTTGTTTTTCTACTCATCTGGGTAATGCCTACCCCAGAATCAATGCTCACAAAAGCAGAAG
>CAJWMI010000026.1 GCA_913043185.1 uncultured Fidelibacterota bacterium
TGGCTTAAAAGGCCACTGCTCTACCAACTGAGCTACCGAGTCAGCAAAATAACTAAATATTTCAATATGTAAATTACAAACGATTAAATAATTGCTAAAATGATTAATCTTCTATTTACAGAATTATTTATTCAAGATGCTCATGTAATAATTATCAAAAGTAGATAATAAACTTTCCCTTCCAGAATAAGGCCCCGGGCTATATTTTTTTGATTGTATCCCTTTTTGTGATAATTCTGAAATATTCCAGTCCTGTTTATTTGTTTTGTCCCAAAATGAAATAGCATCATTATTATCATGTTGGGCATTATTGGTTTCAAAAAATAACCATGAACAACTGACCTTACACTCATTTGTATTTAGTGGTAAAACTATATGATACATCACATAATCAGGATGTAGGCTGATAAGAAAATTGGGAAATAGAGAATAATAATATACTCTATTAAGATTTGTTTTTGACATTCCTGGAATTGGCTCAGATGAAAGTTGGCCATTTTGGGTAATGCTATTCATATTATCGTTGAGGGTCATAAACCCTCCAAGAAATGGGCCCTTGTATAGATCGTTTTCTCCACTAGTAAAATGATGAATTTTTGCTAAATCTGGGTGAATTGTTGGGCAATGGTAACACTCGTTATAGTTTTGTATAATTAGTTTCCAATTAGCTCTAACCAGATATTCTTTCTTTTCAATTGTTTTTAGTTTAGAAAGTTGCCATTCATTAAATTTATTTTTTAATGGTTTAAAAAAGTCATCAAAAGATTCTGTTTTATCTGATAGACATACATAAATGAAACCTTCCCATTCTTTAATTGCAACTTTATGAAGAGGATAGTTGTTTTTATCAAAATTTTCAACCTCGTCCATATTTGGTGCCCCCACCAAACTTCCCTCTAGATTATAAGTCCATCCATGATATTTACACTGAATTGTATTAGAAAATTTCCCTTTTTTCTCATTACAAATTCTAGTCCCTCGATGTCTGCAAACATTAAATAATCCATGCAATATATTATTATCATCTCTGACAATAATAATACTTTCATTTCCAAGGTCAAATTTTATAAAGTCTCCTTTTTTAGACACTTCATTAGAACGTCCAACGCACAACCAATTTTTATAAAATATATTTTTCAATTCTAAATCAAATATATTTTTATCGGTATAATATTTTCTATCAAGAGTTTTTGCCCCTTTAATTAGTGTTGTTGCAGTCTTATGATATTTATCTACCATTTATTTAATATTGTTTTTGCTGCATTATATCCATTCCCTCCATGTAAACCGCCACCAGGGTGAGTTCCTCCGCCACAAATGTAAAGGTTTTTAATTGGTGTAGCATATTGAGATGAACTAATAGTTGGCCTCATAAACATAAATTGATCGAGTGTCATTTCACCATGATTTAAATTTCCCTCTTTCAGACCAAATTCATTTTCTATGTCCTGGGGAGATAAAACATAAGATGATTCGATTAAATTTGAAAAATTTGGAATAATATTTTCTATTACTTTCATTGTGTTTGTTTTCAATATAGACTTGGCCTGATCATCCCAGATTTGATTGCGAAGATGGTAAGGTGCATATTGAACTGATGCTGCTAAAATATGTTGATTATTGATAGCAAAGTTTTCATTCAAAATACTTGGTATATTAAAATCTACAAAGGGGGTATCTGATATTTTTCCATACTTGACTCCATCTGATGCTTTTTCTAATGATTCCATAGATGTACAAATAGAAAAATTTGTATTCAATTGGTCGGAATTAACCCCTTCAATTTCAGGCAGGTCTTTAAGTATAAAAAATAATCGTGCAGTACTTCCCCGATATCTTATATTATTGACTTGAGTTAAAAAATCAGGATTTAGATTGGAGGAACCTACAAGGTTAATAAAAGTATTATGTGGGTCTAAACCTGATACTACAATGCTGGATTTTATGTTTTCTCCATTTTCCAAAATAATCCCTTCGCAGCATTTCTGATTTACTTTTATCGATTTTACTTGAGAATTAGTACGAAATTCTACATGATAAGATTCTGCAACTTTTTTCAAAGTATTAGCTAGCTCTATAGTTCCTCCTTTAATAAATAATGAATTATAAATACCACAATCTGAGTAAAGATTTTGATGCAGTAAGTTAAATCCTGTACCTGCAGAATAGGGGCCAAGCGATAAATGATGGACTCCAGAAGCTGAAATTGCGCTTCGTAACAGCTCATTTTCAAACCATTCATCCATAAGTTCATTCATCATCATTGGAGCTACTCTTAAAAGATCTACAACACCACGAGGACCTTGCTTTAATAATGGAGCAAGCATTGGTCTTAATGAAAAAACATCTGCCATTTTTAAATCAGGGATCTTAGGTGGGGGGATGGTATATAATTTTTCTAAAAGGTTAGATAGTTTTTTTAAATAATCAACAAAATCAATCCACTTCAATGAGTCTTTTTTAGAAATATTTGAAATAGAGTCTACTGTTTTTAATGGGTTACGGTTGAAAAAAATATGTTTTCCTTCCATACCTAATGCTATTCTTACTATGTCAGGTTTAATAATTTTTAGGCCATGATCTTGAAGTTTTAAAGTTTTCATTACTCTTGGATCGATCCATTTCAATGAATCGTGAATTGCGTTACATTTAAAACCTTGTTTGAGTTCAATTGTAGATGATAAACCTCCAATCTGCTCGCGTGCTTCTAATACCAGAACTTTCTTATTTTGTTTACCTAGTAATGCTGCGACAACCAAACTATTGATTCCACTTCCAATTATTATTGAATCATATTTTGACATTATAGAATTCCCAGAATTTTTTTAGCTGCCATTTCTCCAGGAGAGCCAGTTATTCCTCCTCCTGGGTGCGTCCCAGAGCCACATTGGTAATAGTTCTTTATAGGAGTTGTATAGTCTGCCCATTGAATTGCTGGTCTTAAAGAGAACAATTGTTGTATTGTCAATTCTCCATGAAAAATGTTTCCTTCTGTAAGTCCAAAAGTTGATTCAAGATCAGCTGGTGTGAGTACCTGTCTATGGAGTATGATATCCTTAATATTTGGAGCATATTCGGCCAGCGTATTTATTACTGCATCTCCAAATGCCTGCCTTTTGCTATCATTCCATCCGCCTTTAATGCTGTAAGGAGCATATTGAACAAAGCATGACATGACGTGTTTACCAGGGGGTGCCATTTCAGGGTCTAATACAGAAGGCAGTATAATATCCATAAATGGTTTTTTTGAGAAATCACCATACTTAGCATCATCATACGCGTTTTCTAGATGATCATAACTTGGGCTGATTGAAATAGCGCCTCGAAGATGGTGACCATCACCGGGCAAACATTTAAAATCAGGTAGTCCATCCAATGCCAAGTTCACTTTTCCAGATGAACCTCGGATTCGGAAATTTTTAATATCTTTAACAAATTCACTAGGAAGCTCATTTTCGCTCACTAAGTTTAGAAACGATTGTTTTGGATCTAAACCTGAGATTACTATATCAGAATGGTATTCATCTCCATTCTCTAGAGCTACACCAACAGCTTTATTGTTTTTAACAATAACATTCATAACTGATGCTTCAGTTTTAATATTTACACCAAAATATTCTGCGGACCTCGCAATGGCCATGCTTACCTCACCAGTACCACCCCTTTGAAAACCCCATGCACGAAAAGCTCCATCAATATCACCCATATAGTGGTGGAGCATTACGTATGCTGACCCAGGTGACCTAGGGCCCATAAAAGTTCCAATTATTCCGCTTGCTGACATGGTGGCTTTTAGTGGTTCAAATTCAAACCATTCGTCTAAAAAGTCTGCTGAACTCATTGTCATAAGTTTTGTTAAATATTCAAATTGCTGTGACGTTAGAGTCTTAATATGATCAAATAATCTTTTTGAGTTAAAAAGATCTGATAAAGAAGGTCTAATTGCATTAGGAGCAATCGTTTCTAGTATTGGTCTAACTGCCATACCTATTTGACCCATTAGAGGTCCAAATCGGGTATAGGCCTCAGCGTCTCTAAGTGAATGCCTTGCGATTTCTCGATAGGTTTGGTCGCTATCTGCGGTCCGAATTAAATAATCGTTTTCTAGTGGCGTGAATGTACTTTCTAAAGGTAGAATTTCTAATCCAAATTTGGGGAGCATCAGTTCCCGGATTACATTTGCTTTCATTAGGCTTACCACATAAGAGCAAACCGAGAATTTAAATCCAGGAAATACTTCTTCGGTTACTGCAGCTCCACCTAGAACGTGCCTTCTTTCTAATACCAAAACCTTTTTACCTGCTCTTCCTAGGTATGCTGCCGCTGTAAGACCATTATGCCCCCCTCCAATAACTATCGCATCATAATTTTTTAAGTTGGACATGAGCGTTTTCTTTCAGGGTTAAAAAAAGGTGTGTTGACTATTCTAGCGGTAGTTGTCTTTTTAAAATGTTCAATTTTTATTTCAAAATCTAAAATGGTGTCTAAGTCTGAGTATTCATTTTTTACATGGGCTAGGGCTATATATTTTTTTAAAATAGGTGACCACGTGCCACTGGTTGCATATCCTATTTGTTCTGAGTTGTAATACAAAGGTGTGCTCGTACGCCATGCAGTAGATGGGAGACCTGGTGCAAGGCCAACTCTACGATAGTGTTCTTCAAGGTCTGACCATTCAATTTCGATGCCAACAAATTTCCACTCTGGGCCGCGATCAAGCTCTTTTTTCAAAGCATTTTTGCCAATGAAATCATTTTTATTCATTTTAACTGCCCACCCCAATCCTAATTCAAACGGAGAAGACTTCCGTGATTCAATGATAGCATGCCTAGAGGAAACATAGTCTACATCAAGTAGAATTAGACCTGCTTCTATTCTTGAAATATCTAGGGCATGTAAACCGGTAGGCGTTATCCCATATGATTTTCCTTTGTCTAATAATAAATCCCAAATTGTTAAAGCATCTTCCTGATTTATCCATATTTCATATCCCAGGTCTCCTGTGTATCCTGTTCGTGAGATAGATACTCGTTTCCCGTTAAAATTTGTATCCATCATATAAAAAAACTTTAAATCATTAAGTGAGGTTCCTGATATAGAATTTAATATTTCTCTTGAATTTGGACCTTGAAGAGCGAGTGCGGCTGTTGTTTCTGAATCATCTAGTATATTTACATTCATACCTGTTGCTATATGATTTATCCAATCAAGATTTGGTTCAGCACTAGTAATTCGGTATTTACTTTCTGATAGTCTTTGCACAGTCCCATCATCAATGACCTTCCCATTTTCATCGCACCATGGGGTATACATTACTTGGCCTACTTTACATATTTGTATATTTCTTGTCACTAATCTATCTAATAGGTTTGAGGCATCAGGACCGTCAATTAAATATTTTTTAAGGGGAGATATATCTAGTAATGCAGCTTTTGTTCGTATCGCAAAATATTCATTCTCATGTGTCAGTTCATAATTTGTTGCTGATAAATAGCCAGACCACCTACGCCACTCCTGAGATTCATTCAATTTTGATGTGCGTTCAAAAAATGGTGAGAGTTTTAATTGTGTATTTGCTGTGAATTTATTTTTATAACTCATTGACTTCTTCTCAAAAATGGACGAGTTAAACATGTAGGCCCACCTGCACCTTTAATTGAAATTTCAGAGCCATCGTAGGTGTGAATTTCCACACCTTTGTTTTCCAGTAATTGTTTCGTTTTAGGATTGCCACTTATCATTATAACTTTCCGCGGAGCTACTGCTAGCACATTACAGCCCATCGATTCATATTCATCATCTGGGACATCTATTAGTTCTATATTCTGATCTAAAAGATATTTTATAAATGATACTGGAAGCAACCGGGAGTAGACTAAATATAGATCATGATCAATTGGGCTGAGGTTACTCATTAAATGCAGACAATCATCAGGTCCATTCCAATGGGGGATTGACACAGTTATTACGGTTTCTACTTGATCAGATAATAAAAGTTTTAGTTGTTCTATGCCTTCTTTATTGGTTCGGTAGCCCTCGCCAATTGCAATGGTTTTTTCATTGATCCATACTACATCACCTCCTTCAAGAGTACCAGGTGATTGTATTTTGCCAAGGATAGGAACTTCTATAGAATGAAAAAATTTTTTCATGCTATCTGTTTCTGGTTGTCTAGCTTTTTTCCCCATGTTGCAAATTACCACGCCTTTGTTTGAAACAACGCATGGGTCGTGTGTATAAATTGAATCGAGAGAGGTTGATTTATCTTTTGGTAAATAATGTATTTCAATATCAAATGATTTTAGTAGATCAACGAATATTTCATAGTCAGAGATTGCGCTACTAAAATTTGGTGCCGCAAGGTAATTAAGCTCGAGGTATTGTTTATTGATATTCCTCTGATTAAGGAAAGCATTGGATGGATGTTTTAAAAGGATCTTTTTAATTGGATCAACCATAATTCGTATCTTTTCCTTCTAACGTATCTAAATATCTATTTTTTGATTCTTCAATGTATTGCAAGAGTTCCATTCTCTTTTG
Source organism: uncultured Fidelibacterota bacterium (assembly GCA_913043185.1). The sequence continues at coordinate 6,541 of CAJWMI010000026.1, forward strand.
GATTATTTCGAATAGTAGCGATCTTTTTTTATAAAAAATCGATAAGAACTTAACATGTTGTTTGTATTTTTTTATATTTTTACTGTAGTATAATGCGAAATCACCAGATGGAATAAGGCTGATTAAAAATAGAATTGTAACAAGAAGATTTTGTGTTAACCCCCAAACTAAAGTTGTAGACGCTGTATAATAAATTGCAAAAAAGATAAAGCCGTATATTAGTTTCCAACTTGCTTCCTCAGATTGATCTTTATTAGATATTTTTACTAAAATTCTTGGCAATATATATGGTATATAATTAGTGATAATTCCCCAGAGAAATAGGGGTGAACCAATAATTAGAAATAATATTGTTCTCGTTTTTCCCCAGTTCCTTTTTTCTTGTCGAGCTGGATCTAAAAATTCATCTCGAATATCTAATTTTTTTAAAAGGGCTACATATTCACTTAGTTTTCTTCGAAAATTAGTAATATGATAAGGCTCATTTTTCTCATACCATTGAACTGCATCCGTTAATATTTTTGATGTAATAAAATCGTCATTTTTATTATCTACTTCCATGCCAAGTTCTGTCATAAGTTCCATTTTATAAATTAATTCTAATCCTTGGACAATATCTTCTATTTGATCTGTTTGATAATAATTTGTTAATTCATTTAATGATTTTCTGATGATTGAAGTAACTTTTTTCACTGCATCTATTTCATTTAACTTATAATCTTTTTCAAAATCCTTAAGTTTTATTGGATTGCCAAATCGAATCATTACATTGCTACGGAATCTTATTTGATCTGAGTAACTAAGTCCGATCGGTATAATAACAATATTTAAATCAAAGTCATTTTTAGATTCTGCTTCAAGGCCAATTCTCGCTGCTCCAGTTTTTAACTTTTCTAGTACACGTTTCCCAATAGAAACTCCTTCAGGGAAAATCAAAAAAGCCCCATTGTTTTCAAGGATTTCATATCCTTTTTTAAAACTATCTTTGTTTTTACCCATATTATCTTCATCATCAATTTTTCGATATACTGGCACAAGGTTAAGTCGTGTTAAGATCCACTTTTTTATTGAAGAATTAAACAAAGTGCTTTTTGCAAAAAAGTATAAATTTCGGGGGCAATATGAACCGGCAATTAGTGGATCCATAAAGAAATTTGGATGGTTTGCCACAAAAATAACAGGTCCTTGATTAGGAACAATCTGTTTGTTTTGTAGAGAAATTTGATTGAAAAATAGCTTTATTGCTAATACAGAGATTTTATGTACTAGTGAATAAAGCACTCAATGAAATTAGTTTAATAATTCCATGGTAATGCATCTAAGTCAACATTCCCGCCTGTTAGAATTAGACCAACCCTCTTATTGAAAAATTGCTCATTATGTATCATCAATGCAGCTAAAACAATTGAACAAGAAGGCTCCACAATAATTTTTAATCTCTGCCAGATCATCTTCATTGTTTGAATAATCATTTTCTCAGATACTACAAGGATGCCATCTGCATATTTATGAATGATAGGGAAGGTTATTGTACCAACTTGCGCCCTAAGTCCATCTGCAATTGTGTCAGTTGATTTATTTGGGATAATTTTATTTTCCTTTAAAGATTGATAAGCATCATCAGCATTTTTGGGTTCTGCACCATATACTTCAATTTTAGGATTAATATTTTTTGCTGCTAATAAAGTGCCAGCCAATAAGCCTCCACCACTTACCGGGGCGATGATAACATCAAGGTCAGGAATAGATTCTAATAGCTCTTTAGCTGCTGTTCCTTGTCCTGCGATAATTTTTTCGTCATTGTATGGGTGAACGATCGTAGCACCAGTCTCATTGACCATTTTATTTAATGTGCTCTCTCTTGATTTTATATTTGGCTCGCAAAATATAATTTCTCCGCCATAACGTTTTACATTATTCACTTTAACCTTTGGCGTATTATTTGGCATTATCACTCTTACAGAAGTGCCGAGTTTGCTTGCAGTTGATGATACTGCGGCTCCATGGTTTCCTGATGAGGTTGTGATCACACTATTATCCAATTGTTCTTTGGATAGCTGAAGGATTTTGTTTGTAGCGCCTCTAATTTTAAATGAGCCAGTTTTTTGAAAATTGTCACATTTAAAAAATATGCTAGACTTTGTCTCTTCATTTATATTCTCACATGTTAAAACTGGTGTATTATGAATATAATTTGAAATTCTATCATGGGCAGATTTAATGTGATTAAAGTTTACCATAATAAGAAGTTAATATAAAAAACCCCGTATGTTTTAAATTTTAGAGGACTAAAAAAATATTAAAAGTGAAAGAACTAGCAATGAATGAAAATAAATCGATCCATATGAGCAGTAAAGAATTCAGAGAATATGGATACTCTGTTATTGATTGGATAGCAGACTATTATGACGGAATTGAGAAATATCCAGTAAAATCTCAGGTTTCTCCTGGTGACATAAGATCTAGCCTAAAAAAAAATCCCCCTAAATACGGTGAATCTATGGAGACCATATTAAAAGATATTGACAGAGTCATAATGCCCGGAATAACACACTGGCAGTCTCCGATGTTTTTTGGGTATTTCCCTACGAATACAAGTGGACCATCTATTTTAGCGGATCTTATTTCTAGTGGACTTGGTGTTAATGGAATGCTATGGGAGACCAGTCCATCTTGCACTGAATTAGAAACCCAAGTACTCGATTGGCTTGCTGATATGCTGAACCTTCCCAATGATTTTAAATCCATTAATAAAGGCGGAGGGGTGATCCAAGATACTGCCTCTAGTGCATCTTTGTGCGCAATGATTGCAGCGAGAGAAAGAAAAAACAGGGGGAGATCAAACTTATTTGGATTAAAAGATAATCTCATAGTTTACATTTCTTCAGAGACCCATTCTTCAATTGAAAAAGCAGCTATGATCTCAGGAATTGGATCAAAAAATGTAAGGTGTATTGAAGCAGATGATGGTTTTTCTATGGATGTTAGCAGTTTGAAAAAACAAATCAAAAAAGATATTGGGGATGGTCATATTCCATTTTTTGTTTGTGCTACTATAGGGACAACATCAAGTACTGGAATAGACCCTGTAAAAGAAATAGGCAGGATCTGTGATCAATATGATTTATGGATGCATGTTGATGCTGCTATGGCAGGCACTGCTTCGCTTTGTCCAGAGTACCAGTATATTCAAGAGGGGATAAACTACGCTGATAGTTATTTATTTAATCCGCACAAATGGATGCTGACTAACTTTGATTGCTCTTGTTTATTTATCAAGAACCGAGAGGCATTAACAAGCGCTTTAGAAATTTTGCCTGAATATCTTAAGACGGAGTCTTCTAAAAAAGATAAAGTTACTGATTATCGTGATTGGCAAATTCCCTTAGGCAGAAGATTCAGGGCTCTTAAATTATGGTCAGTAATTCGATATTACGGAACTAGTGGATTACAAAATTATATCCGAAACCATATTGAATTAGCACAATATTTTTTTAGATGCGTTAAAAATGATAATAGATTTGAAATAATGGCCCCGGCCCCATTAAATCTAGTTTGTTTCAGAGCCAAAGGAGATGATGAACTAAATCAAGTATTACTAAAATATTTAAATGACTCTGGTAAAATATTGATGACTCACACGAAGCTCAAAAATAGTTTTACGCTTAGATTTTGTGTGGGTCAAACTCATACGAATATGAGTCATATTGAACGAGCTTGGGATTTAATTACAGATGGTTTAGATAAAGTTATAAAATAAAATATTGATCATTCTTTAATATTTCCTTCAACGCATATAGTTTTAAAACCACCTCTTATATTATATATAGACGTAATCTGTATTTTTTCTGTTTGTAAGATTGAACTAAGGTCATTATATATACGTTTTGTAACCGCCTCTTGATATATACCTACATTTCGAAAACTGATGAAATAATATTTCAAAGATTTGAGCTCAACGCATTTCCCCCCAGTGGGGAAGTATTCGATTTTAATTTTTGCTAGATCTGGAAGTCCACTAAATGGACAAACTGCACTAAACTCATTTGTTTCTGTTCTTATGTACTGATTAGGAGAATTAAAATCAAATGTTTCAAGATAATTTGGGTCGATTTTTGATTCATCTTCAAAATTGAAAATTTTCCCTTCAGCTTTTGCCATGTTATTCTCCTTTGTAAATACAGCCAGTAGAGTCTGTTTCTTTGATTTCTATTTCATAAATATTTGGTAAAGATGGCTTAAGTTTTTTCCAAATCCAGATACATATATTTTCGCTGGTAGGATTATTAAGGTCCTCGATATCATTTAGGTATGTGTGGTCAAGAATTTCCATGATCGGATGGAAAGCATCTTCTATTTCTTGAAAATCAATTACAAATCCCGTTTGTTTATCTATTTTTTGTTTAACACTTATTTTGATCTTAAATGAATGCCCATGCACATTGTAGCAGGGGTGTGTTTTAGGCACATTAGGAAGTGACCTAGCCGATTCAATATTGAAGTTTTTATATACTACCATTATCTGATTTACGGAAAGCCTAATATTTTATGGGTCTGTAAGCTAAGCTTCCAATTGGGATTATCATTGATAAATTCTTTTGATATTTTTTCATTCTTATGGTAATGATTCCCATCCATCGGCTGAATATAATAGTGATCAAAGTCATATTTCTCAAAAGTTTTTGGATTGAAATTTCGTTGAGGATAAACAAATTTTAATTCATCCCCAAACTTTAATACTAGATTCGAATCCTTTTTTGGGCTAACACAAATCCAATCAATATTCTCAGGAGGGAGGTATGTCCCGTTAGTTTCGATAGCAATCTCAAAACCGCTTTTATGCACTTCATCTACAAGGGCCTGGTCAAGTTGAAGAAGTGGTTCTCCACCGGTGCAAACAACAAAGGGAATTCCTGAATAACTTTCTGGCCAGAGCTGGCCGATAATATTTACTATTTCTTTTTTAGTGTATCGCCCGCCATTAATTCCATCAGTCCCGACAAAGTCAGTGTCACACCAATTACATATTGCATTATCCCTATCCTTTTCCAACCCGCTCCAGAGATTACACCCACTAAACCGAACGAAAACAGAATCTCTACCCGTATGATATCCTTCGCCCTGTTTTGTTAAAAATATTTCTTTTACTCTATACATATTATTTATTGGTAATCTAATGGGTCTTTAAACCCAGCATTTTCAAACCCTTTTTTTCTTAGAATACACGCGTCGCAAAACCCACATGGGTTGCCATATTTATTTGGTTTGTAGCATGATGATGTTATACTGTAGTCAACCTTTAGTGATATTCCTTTTTTGATTATTTCAGCTTTAGAAAGAGTAATTAATGGAGTGTGAATTTTATAGGAACCTTTATTTTGCACAGCCTCTTTTGTAGCGAGATTAGCTAGTTTTTCAAACTCAGAAATAAAAACAGGTCTACAGTCAGGATACCCACTGTAGTCAATTGCATTGACTCCAATAAATATATCGAATGAATTAACAGTTTCTGCTTTTGCTAATGCAATAGATAAAAATATTGTATTTCTAGCGGGAACATAGGTCGCTGGAATATCATTCATTTCTGATATTTTTCTACCCCTAGGGATCTTGATTTTATTCGAGGTTAGTGCGGATCCACCAAATTGTGCTAGATCAATATCAATAATGGAATGTTCATCTATACCATAATGATTGGCTACTTTTTTTGAGGCTTCTAGTTCAAATGCGTGGTTTTGTCCATAGTTAACTGTTAAGCCTATTAATTCAAAGCCCTGGTCTTTTGCAATAGCAGCACAAGTAGTAGAGTCTAAACCTCCTGATAATAATATGATTGCTTTTTTTTTCATGTGATATTTTTCTATACATAAAATTATTGTATATATACGGATAATAATTAATCTTTTTATTAGAAAAGCAGTTTATTGTTATTCGTCACTTAAGGATTAATTAGATTAAATTAAGATAATAAAAAATAGTTTTACATTTATGTAGGAGACCATGATGCTAAAAAGAACTAAATCACAACCCATTTTTGAAAGAGCAATGTCGGTTATTGCAAAAGGTGTTAACTCAAATTTCAGATATTGGGGGCCAAAATCCACGCCTGTTATTAGCCATGCAAAAGGGGCATATATCACAGATGCTGATGACAATACTTTTATTGATTATCGTTTAGGATGGGGGCCAATAATTTTAGGTCATGCAGATGATAGAATTAATGAGGCAGTATCAGAGTCTGTCAAAAATGGAACTACATTCGCTGCAACAACTGAGCTTGAAACTGAAGTAGCTGAAAAAATGGTAGAAATGATTCCTGGTATGGAAATGTTAAGATTTACAAACACAGGTACAGAAGCAACCATGCATGCCTTAAGAGTCGCAAGGGGTTATACCAGAAGAGAGAAGTTTATAAAATTTGAGGGCCAATATAACGGTGTTCATGATTATGTAATGTTTAGCACTGCAAGTTCTCCAATTTCTGCCATGGGATCAAGGACATCTCCAGTCCCTGTTCAAGTTGGGTCTGGAATTCCTAATAAGATTCGCGATTACGTTTTTTCAGTGCCGTTCAATGATTTTGAGTTAATTGAAAAAGTTGTTAAAGATAGTTATGGGGATATAGCAGCAATGTTGATTGAACCATGTTTAGGAAATATAGCTGGCCTTGAGCCCGCAGAGGGTTTTCTAGAGCACTTGCGAAAACTATGTGATGAATATGGTATTGTTTTGATTTTTGATGAAGTGAAAACAGGATTTAGACTTGCTAATGGTGGGGCAAGGGAAGAGTATGGTGTCATTCCTGATATTTCAACCTATGCAAAGAGCCTTGGGAATGGTTTCCCAGTTGCAGCGTTCGGTGGGAAAAAAGATATAATGAGTATCATTGGAAGTGGTGTAACTCATGCGGGGACTTTTAGTGCAAATGGTTGCAGCATGGCTGCAGCGAAAGCTGTGTTAGGGGTTTTGTCATCATCTCCTGTTTTAGATGGTATTAAACAGCGGGGTAAAATATTAAAGGAGGGGATGCACAAGATTCTTGATGCTGCTGACCTTGATCATCAAATGACTGGGCATCCAAGCATGCAAGGATTTGTTCTCACTGATCATCCTGTTAATGAAACTAGAGACTTAGCGCATCATGATGAGGAAATGTATGATAAAATTATGACTCATCTATATCATAACGGTGTCTGGCCAGAGAATGATGCCAGAGAGCCTTGGTTTTTATGTGAATCTCATACTACTGAAATTATTGATGAAACATTGAACAAATTCGAAGATGCAGTGAAATCAGCAAAAGATTAATGTTAAAAACTCCATTATGGACTGACCAGTTTCCAAGGCCAAATAATTTAGTCACCTCTGATAATCCAAGCTCGGATACGGATATCGCAATTATCGGGAGTGGTTATACGGGGTTATGTGCAGCTAGAATACTAAGAAAAAATGGTGCTAGTGTTACTGTTTTTGAGAGAAATACTATCGGCTGGGGGGCCAGCTCACGAAATGGTGGAATGGCAACCCCTGGTTTAAAGCAGGGCATACAAAAGATCTACAAAATGTATGGTTCAAAACTTGCTCATGAGTTTTGGAAAGCTTCTGTAGATGCAATTGATCTAATTGAAGAGATAGTTGATGAACATTCAATTGATTGCGATTGGCAAAGAAATGGTCATGCTTCCTTGGCAACAAAGCCATCTCATGCTCCAAGGCTTAAACAATATGGTTCTTGGTTAGAAAAAAAGTTTGGACATGTACAAAATTATATTCCTGGAAATCAAATAAGAGATGAAATAGGCTCTGATGCTTACCATGGGGCCTTGACCGATGAGATCAGTGGTGGTTTGCATGCTTCGAAATATGTTTATGGTCTAGCAACAACCGTTTCTAATCTAGGAGTTCAATTATGTGAACATACAGATGTATTAGATATTGAGAAAAATGATTCCAATTATTTTAGACTCATCACTTCAAAGGGTGATGTTAGAGCCAAAAAAGTTATTATTGCTACAAATGGTTACACAGATAGGCTCGTGCCTAGATTAAAGCCGTTGATCTTTCCAGTTGGGAGTTATATAGTTGTTACAGAGCCATTATCAGAGGATCTGCAGAATATTATTAGTCCCAAAAAGCGGATGTATTATGATTCAAAATGGTTTCTAAATTATTTCCGTTTAACACCCGATGGTAGAATGCTATGGGGTGGGAGAAACGACCTAAGTACTGATTTAGACCTTGATGACAGCGCTAAACGCTTAACAAGAGAGCTATATTCTATTCTTCCAGATCTTAGAGACATTCCAATTACACATACCTGGACAGGTAAACTGGGTATTACTTTTGATTTGATGCCGCATATAGGAGAAAAAAATGGTATCTATTATGCTTTTGGATATGGCGGACATGGTCTTTCAATTGCAACATATCTTGGGACCGAAATAGGACTTTTACTTTCTGGGAAGAAAGATCGTAGTCCATTTATGGAAATATCCCATCAGACCATGTTTTTTTATAGGAACAGACCCTGGTTCATTCCATTTGCTGCAAGGTATTTTCGTTTTCTAGATTGGGTTTCATAAAGTTGGTAGGTCCCATATCAAATCTAGATTACTCTATTATTATAATATACATGATGGGTATGGTTGGCGTAGGTTTCTGGTTTTCAAAGCGACATGGAGACTTTGAGGATTTTTTTCTAGCTGGACGATCTCTAACTACCCCTTTATTAATCACTACCCTAATATCTACTTATTATGGACTAGATGTACTTTTTGGTGATTCTCAATTGGCATTTACTGATGGTGTTGTTGCTTGGTTTGGGTATGCCAGACCAACGTATGCATTTTTTTTAATTGCAGCATTTTTATTAGCTCGTCGATTAAGAAAAGAAAATTTTTTAAGTCTTCCTGACATTCTTCATCGGTATTATGGTAAAGAGACACGTTACTTAGGGGCCATTGCATCGTTTATTTATTCATTGCCATCTCTATCCTTGTATGCTTTTGGTATGCTAGGAGAGGTGATCATGGGTTGGCCACCAGTTATCGGAATGGCAGTGATAGGGGGAGTTGGGCTAGTATATACTCTCACCGGAGGTTTTTGGGCTGTAGCCCTAACAGATTCTGTCCAATTCTTAGTTATGTGTCTTGTGATTGCTTTGGCAGTTCCTTTTGCTCTCGATCTTGTTGGAGGTTTTGATCAGATGATTGAGATATTACCGGAATATTACTTTCAAACAATGGGGGATTTATCTATTTGGCTTGTTATAATCTATGCATCTACTGGACTGACGATTTTAGTTGAGCCAACATTTTACCAAAGGATATTTGCTGCTAAATCTTACAAGAATGTAAGAAATGCTCTAATTGCTGGGATATTTATTTGGGGATCATATGACTGGATCGTAACCATACTTGCGATGGCTGCAAAAGTAGGTGTTTTGCAAGGGACTATTACTGTGGATGTTGACTCCAATGCAGCGCTATTAACAATCATGGTAGCCGCGCTTCCTGTGGGTGCTTTAGGATTATTCTTAGCCGGCGTGATTGCAACTGAAATGTCTACACTGGATTCCTATTGTCTAGTCGCCGGCGGTAATATTGCATATGACATCTATAAACCAGCTTTTAAGCCTAAAGCTTCTGATGCAGAACTAATCAAAACCACCAGAATAGGCATTTGCGTTTCTTGGATTTTAGGGTTTTTAATAGCCATTGCATTTGAACAGATGCTAGGGCTTTGGGTTCTATTGGCTTCAGTATTGATATCAAGTGTAATGGTACCAATTCTAATTGGTCTTTATTTTCCTGTTTTAAGGAAAAAAATGGCAGGCACATTAAGTTCTAGTTTTGGTTTATTGTCCACATTAATATTAAATATATATATTATGATTTACGGTACTTTTGATCCTTCGGAAGAGACATATATACTATCCTATGGTAATTGGGAAATACTGCAGGAGTATGTAATGTATTTTACTGTCCCTTTTTCATTTTTTGGTTTTTGGTTAGGCATTTTAATTGAAAAAAATAAAGGTTAAATAATGAGCGGGTGGGAAATTTTTACTTGGCTAAGTACCATTATTCTTGGTCTAGGGTCATTAATTGTTTTTATTTTTTTCTTACTAGATTTACCATCACTTTTAAATAATCAACCAAAAAAATAATAATGGATTATAAAAATTATATAAATGGTAAATGGGTTGAAGCAAAGTCTGGGAAAACATTTCCAGTGGAAAATCCATTTAATCAAGAAATTATATCACATGTACCAGATAGTGATAATCATGATGTTAATGAAGCTGTTTCCGCAGCAAATACAGCGTATAGCGATTGGCATAAAATGAGCGCATCAGAGAGAAGAGACCTCATGAAAGAATTGGCTAATAAATCAAGAGAGAATGCCAATGAATTGGCAAAAACGATTTCAATGGAAATGGGTAAGCCTTTCCCTGAGGCATTAGATGAGATTGATACAGTGGCAGATTTTTTAGAATACTATGGAGAACTAGCCAGAGATGAAGTTGGAAGAATAGTAGCCCCAGTGGACAGAAACACAATGTCTCTGGTTCGGTATGAATCAATAGGTGTAATTGGTTGTATCATCCCCTGGAACTACCCGCTTGCGCTAATGGGTTGGAAATTAGCGCCTGCTCTAGCGGCGGGGAATACAGTGGTCATGAAACCATCTGAAATAACTCCACTATCGATATTGCACTGGTGTAATGTAGTTGACTCTGTTCTCCCTGATGGTGTGATCAATGTAATTACCGGTTTTGGCCAATCTGCAGGAGAACCAATTGTAAAACACCCGGATGTGCCGGTTGTAACCTTTACCGGATCCGTAGCTACTGGTAAAAAAATAGCCAAGTTTGCTGCTGAAAATCTCAAAAAAGTATCTCTAGAGCTAGGTGGAAAGGACCCAATGATCATATGTGATGATGCAGATATTGAGATTGCGGCTCAAGGAGCATCATGGGGAGGATTTGTCAATGCAGGACAGGTATGTACAAGTATTGAACGGGTCTATGTTTTCGAAAATGTAATGGATCAATTCACAGAAGCAATCATAGAAGAAGCGAAAAAAGTAGTTCTAGGTGATCCAATGAAGGAAGATACACATATTGGTCCAATGGCATCAAAGCTCCAGCAAGAAAAAGCAATTGAAAAGGTAAATCAAGCAATTAAAGATGGTGCACGCCTGTTAGCTGGTGGTAGCGTTCCTGAAAATTTAGATAGAGGGTATTTCTATCAGCCTACAGTGTTAGATAACATTGAACCAAATATGGAAATCATTACTGAAGAAGCTTTTAGCCCGGTTTTGCCAATACAAAAAGTATCATCAATTGAAGAGGCAATTCAGTGGTCTAATGATTCAGTTTATGGATTGGGGTGTTCAATATTTACAAATGATATCGATAGGGCTTTGACTGCCGCAGATGATATAAAATCTGGTACTGTCTGTATCAATAGCCCATTGATGGAGAATATCGCTGCGCCATTTGGAGGAATGAAACAGTCTGGTATCGGAAGAGAGCATGGTAAAGAGGCCCTAGATGAGTTTCGAGAAGCAAAACATATTTTTATTGATTATAAACAAGAATCAAAAGATTGGTGGTTTTAACAAGAGATGACTAAAAGTCAGAAAATAATAGAGAAACAAAAAAAATATATTTTTGATGCGGTAAAGAATTATTATGAAGAGCCCATCGTTGTATCTAATGCAAAAGGGTCAATAGTTAAAGACCTTGATGGGAAATCTTATTTAGATTTTTTTGGTGGAATACTCACTGTCTCGATCGGCCATGCAAATGAGGAGGTCAACACCGCTGTAAAGACCCAGATCAATCATCTCACCCATATTTCTTCTTTATATCCTTCTGTCCCAGTCGTAGATCTAGCCGAGAGGTTGGTAAAACTTGCGCCGCAAAATTTAGAGAAAGTATTTTTAAATGCTACGGGGACAGAGGCTGATGAAACTGCTGTAATGCTCGCTCAATTATACACAGGCAATTCAGAAATTTTAGCTCTAAGACATGGCTATTCTGGTAGATCAATGCTGGCTCAGTCACTCACTGCTCATGCACCTTGGCGAGCTATGCCAACACAGATTGCCTCTGTGAAGCATGCTATGGCACCTTATTGTTATCGATGTCCACTAAAATTATCTCCAGAGAATTGTGGGACAGCATGCGCTAATGATGTAGAGGAATTGATCCAGACTACAACGACTGGCAAAATAGCTGGTATTCTTGCTGAGCCTATAATGGGAGTTGGGGGTTTTATAACTCCTCCAAAAGAATATTTTAGTATTGTTGCAGATATTGTAAGGAAATACGGTGGTATTTTTATTTCTGATGAGGTGCAAACAGGGTTTGGCCGTACTGGAAAAGCGTGGGGTATTGAGCATTATGGAGTAGAGCCTGATATGATTACAGTTGCAAAGGGGATAGCAAACGGTTTTCCTTTGGCAGCAGTCATTTCTACAAAAGAGATTGCTGATTCTCTTGATAAAAATACAATTTCAACTTTTGGGGGTAATCCAGTTAGCTGCGCATCTGCAAATGCTACGATAGATATAATTGAAAGAGAAAACCTCGCTGAGAATGCAAAAAATATGGGACGTATACTTATTAATGGAATGAAAAAAATACAAAAACAATACCCTAAAACTATAGGGGAGGTTCGTGGAAAAGGCTTGATGGTTGGTGTAGAACTAGTGAAGGATGAAACAATAAAAGATAGAACACCAGACGTTGAATCAACCAATAAAATAATGGAAGAAACGAAGAAACGAGGTCTATTGATTGGCCGGGGAGGGCTATACGGAAATAGTTTGCGAATTGCTCCTGCTCTTAATATTGGTTCAGATGAAATTGAAGAGGCCTTGCAAATAATTAATGATTCGTTTGGAGCGTTATAAATGAAAGTAAATAACAAAAATTATATTAATAATGATTGGGTAGATGCGTTGGATGGGAAAACCTTTGAAGTAGAAAATCCATATACAGAGGAGATTATAGCAGAAGTACCATATTCTCAAGAGAAGGATGTTGATAGAGCAGTTTTAGCAGCGAAAGCGGCATGGAAAGATTGGAAAGTTCTTGGTTCTCTGGATATGAGGGACCTACTTCGCGAAGTGGCAGTTAAAAGCAGGAAGCACGATCACGAAATAGCAGAGATCATTGTCGCTGAAAGTGGGAAACCACTCATTGAATGCTTAGATGAAATAGAGTGGATTGCATCTATTTTTGAATATTATTCTGAAATTGGCCGGGACCAAAAAGGTCGCGTTGTGGCGCCTGTTGTTAGTAGATCTATGAGCATGGTTGTCAAAGAACCATATGGGGTAGTTGGGTGTATTGTGCCATGGAATTACCCTCTGTTGTTAATGGCCTGGAAAGCTGCACCGGCTATAGCTGCGGGAAATACGCTAGTTATCAAACCCTCTGAATATACACCCCTATCCATTATGCGATGGCTTGAGGTTGCATGCGATCATTTACCTTCAGGCGTGATTAATATGATCACTGGAGATGGAGCAACGGGCTCTTATCTTGTTGAGCACTCTGATACTAGGGTGATAGCATTTACTGGTAGTGTGGATACCGGGAAAAAAATAGCAAGTATGGCAGCGAAACAACTCAAAAAAACCTCTCTGGAACTGGGTGGGAACGATCCAATTATTATTTGCGATGACGTGGACATAAACATTGCTGCAAGAGGTACAACATGGGGAGGATTACTAAATGCTGGTCAAGTTTGCACTTCACTTGAAAGAGTCTTTGTGATGGAAAATGTGGCGAATGATTTTATTGAGGCGGTAGTTCAAGAAGCAAAAAACGTTCGTCTAGGTG